>JADFRU010000080.1:0-6989 GCA_022561115.1 Chloroflexota bacterium
GAAACCGTCCGTCATTGAAAACAAAGCGCCCGACGGGACTGGCGGGCGCTTCTTGGGATTGCTGGTAGCCCCTACGGGATTCGAACCCGTGATCTCCGCCTTGAGAGGGCGGTGTCCTTGGCCGCTAGACGAAGGGGCCTTGTGGCTGGCGATCCAGGATTCGAACCTGGATTGGCGGATTCAGAGTCCGCTGTCCTACCGTTGAACGAATCGCCAGTGTACGACTGATTTTATCAGGCCGGGGCGCTCCGGCGAACCCCTCGCTCCGCCGAACCTTGCACAAATGGCAGCGCCTGCGGGATTTGCGCCTGTGATCACCGCCCTGTCAAGGCGGAGAGCCTGTCTCGGGTCTGCCAATTGGCGATGGTCTCGTTGCGCTACCGGCCTTGACCGGGAGCGAGCGATCTTGCCGATCAATACACCGTAGAGATGTATGCGATACCCGTTGACGCCCGGGATGACCACCCTGATCACTCTGGAGAGGTGATCAGGGATCTCCTTCATCAGGAGCGGCGATCAGAATCCTCGTCCCGACTTAAGCCGGGCCATCGGTCGACCCCTCCGGACACGATCACACGCCCGGCAGGAAACGGTGTCCACTGGTCGCGAGATCAGATTCTCGTTTAGCTCATCCCGGGGCCGCGGCTCACCGAGTTCTCACCGAACCTGTCCCGAATCCGGTCGAGCGCGGACGACAGCGCCGAGTCGTCCTTAACCGAGGTCTCAAGTAACGACAACTGGGACGCGGGCTCGGCCAGGTTTTCAACCCCCACCCCGAGCAGCCGTACCGGCGCGTTGCGCTGTTTCAATGTGGCGTCTAGCAACGCCCTTGCGACTTCGATAATCCGGGCGTCCCCGTCGAACGACACGTATGGCGTGTTGTGCCGCGTCAGCGTCGTAAAGTCCCCGTAGCGCAGTTTCAGGCTCACGCTGCGGGCGTGCTTTCCTGCACGCCGGAGCCGGCGTCCGACCTTTGAGGCCAGGTCTGCGATCGTCTTATCGAGGAACTCACGATCCGTTGAGTCTTCGTGGAACGTAGTCTCGGCAGAGATCGACTTCGCCTCACCGCCCGTCGCGACCTCGGAGCTATCGATCCCTTTTGCCCGTTCAATCAGCCGGAGCGACTGGTTGCCCATCTCCCGGCGTAACGGGCCTTCAGCGAAACCGGCGAGCTGCCCCAGCGTTCGTATCCCGAGCCGGCCGAGTTTTTCCGCCGCCCGCGGGCCGATACCGGGGAGCTTGCGGACGGGCATCGGGGCCAGGTACGCCGCCTCGTCACCCGGCGTCACGGTAAACATGCCGTCCGGTTTTCGCTCGTCCGAGGCGATCTTGGCGACCAGCCGGGAGGGGGCGATGCCTATCGATACCGTCAGCTTCAACTCCCGGCGTACGCGCTCCTTGATCTCAACCGCCACCTTCTCCGGCGGGCCGAACAGCTTTTCCGTGCCGGTCATGTCCATGTACGCCTCGTCCACGCTCATCACCTGCACGTCCGGCGTGTATTCGCGAAGTATCGCCATGAACTCGCGCGACAGCTTCCGGTACAGGTCGTGGTTGCCGGCCATCACAACGGCCCGGGGACAGAGCCGGAGGGCGCGCGACATCGGCATGGCTGAGCGAATCCCGTAGGGCCGCACCTCGTAGGAGGCGCAGGCGACAACGCCCCGCCCCCCGGCGCCACCGATGATCAACGGCTTGCCTATCAGGTCCGGGTTTACCGATCGCTCCGCCGCGGCGAAAAAGGCATCGAGATCGACGTGAAATATGGTTCGCTCGGCGGCCATTCATGGCCTCCTACGGGACTGTCTCAGAAACCGCAGACAGGTGTGTTGCCACGTTCAGTCTTCACCATCATCCCAAACTTCTTCCGCCGAGGCCATGGGATCTACCCTCTCGCCGGGAGAAAGGGCGCTTCAGGGACGGATCGGCACGGCTCGTGGGCGTGCCGCCGCCCGCTAGCGCTGGTGGCGCCCCTGTTCAAGACGGGAAATATCGCCTCTACCTGCGATGCCGAGGGTAGCATCAGTACGGTTGAGCACCAACCCGCCCTGTCCGACCCCGGAGCCTGGACCGGGCGTCCGCCGCGCTAGGCCGGCGGTGGGGTGCAGTCACTGACCTCAAACCAGTCTGCGCGGCGGTGAAGGTCGTTTCTGCCGGACCAGATCGATGACGGAAACGCTACCGGTTCGCCCGGGATCACAATCCTGATTCCGTAACGCTCGCCAACCGGCCCCTCCGGGAACGTCCCGGACGCCGTAAACACGGACCGTTCTCCCGGCTCCAGGTCGATCTCGCCCTCGTAGAAAATGGAGACCAGCCGCTCCTCGTCCACCAGGACGATGCAGTAAGGCGTCTGCCAGGCGACGCTATCCAGGTTGTTCACATCAAAGTTGAAGGAGCTTTGCTCACCACCGACATGCTTGTTCGCCTCACCCTTCACGATAAAGATGCGATCAGTATCGTAAGTCCATGCCAGGGTGAACTCGGCGTCGATGTTGGCGCAGGCCGCGGCCAGAAAGGTCACAGCCGTCACGATCAGCAATACGATGCCGGGCTTCCGAATCAATAGAACATCTCCAGGTGCAAAATCTCAGATTCTGGCGCTCCTGGTGTGATCGACAGGGCCCAAAGACCGCGTCAGCGGTGACGGTGCGCTCCGTCAGGCGTCGCGGAGGGTGCGCAGCAGGTTGACCATCTCGATAGCAGCCTCGGCGTAATCGGCAGCGTGCCCGATGCGGGCGTATGCCTGGTCTGTTGTGTACGTGGTCTGGACGCCAAAAATAACCGGGACGCCCGTATCCACAGACACACGTGCGATACCGTCCGCTGCCTCTTTCGATACGTATTCGAAGTGTGCCGTCTCGCCCTCGATCACTGCGCCTATGCAGATCACGGCGTCGTAACCGCCGGAGCGAGCCATCGCAGCCGCCACCACCGGCAACTCGAACGCTCCCGGCACGTGGGCAACAGTGACATCGGTGTCCGAAACCCCCAGCTCACCGAGCCGGGACAGCGCGGTCTCGAGCATCCGGTCGGTGATGTAACTGTTGAAGCGGGCCACCGCGACGCCGATCCGCAGACCGGAGCCGTCTGTGTGGCCGTTCAAATGTGTTGGCATGACGCGTCATTACCGGCCAGAAAGGCGGCCGGAACTAGTCAAGCCCCGCGCCGGTCAGGGTGTGGCCCATCCGGTCTCGTTTCGTCTTCAGGTAACGGACGTTCTCCGGGTTGGGTACCACTTCCAGGGGGACCTGTTGGATCTCAAGACCGTAGCCCTGGAGTCCGATGACCTTCTTCGGGTTGTTGGTCATCTGGTTGAACTTCTTCACACCCAGATCGACGAGGATCTGCGCCCCAACGCCGTAGTGCCGGAGATCCATCGGGAACCCGAGCCGCTCGTTGGCCTCAACCGTGTCGAGGCCCTCATCCTGCAACTGGTACGCCTTCAGCTTGTTGTGCAGGCCAATCCCCCGGCCTTCCTGTCGCATGTAGAGCAGGACGCCGCGGCCTTCCGCTGCGATCGCCTTGCGCGCCATAGCGACCTGCTGCCCACACTCACAGCGCAGACTTCCAAACACGTCCCCGGTCAGGCACTCGGAGTGAATTCGCCCGAGCACCGGCCGCCCGTCTGAGACATCACCCATCACGAGCGCAACGTGTTCGTCGTGATCAACGAGGCTGCGGTATGCGATGACCTTGAACTCGCCCTCCGGGGTGGGAAGCCGGGTCTCCGCCACGCGTTCCACGAGCTTTTCGTGCCTGAAACGGTACTCGATGATGTCGGCGACGCTGACTATCGGTATATCGAACTCTTTCGAAATCGCCTCGAGCTCAGGCCGGCGCGCCATCGTGCCGTCCTCGTTCATCACCTCGCATATGATCGCGGCCTCACGCAGCCCCGCCATACGGGCCAGGTCGATCGACGCCTCGGTCTGGCCGGCGCGAACCAGGACACCGCCGGGAGCGTACCTGAGCGGGAAGATGTGGCCCGGCCGCGCCAGGTTGGTGGGAGTCGACTCCGGGTTTGCCAGCAACTGCACCGTGTAAGAGCGGTCGGCTGCCGAGATACCCGTGGTGATGCCGTCCGCGGCGTCTACCGAGACCGTGAACGCTGTGCCAAGCGAAGCCGTATTCCTGTTGACCATCAGCGGAATGTCGAGCCGCTCCAGGTCCTGCCCCAGCATTGGCACGCAGATCAGCCCGCGGCCAACCGTCGCCATGAAGTTGATGGCTTCCGGCGTGACATAATCGGCCGCCATCGCGAAGTCGCCTTCGTTTTCGCGGTCTTCATCGTCCACGATGATGACCATGCGACCCGCGCCGTACCGCTCTATGGCGGATTCGACGCTTTTTGTTACTTCGTCGATCTCTGGCGGGTCAGCGCCCGCGTTAGCTTCCGGCGTGGTCGGCAAGCAACTTCTCCAGGTACGGGCGGGCCATCTGCTCGACATACTTGGCCGTGATGTCGACTTCGATATTGACCTTTGATCCCGCCGTTCGCTCTCCAATTGTCGTGTGGTCGTACGTGTAGGGGATTATGGCGACAGAAAACCCGTCATCATCCCGGTCCACAACCGTCAGGCTCGTGCCGTCGATAGTGATAAATCCCTTCGGGACGATGTACCGCATTATAGATTCGTCTGCCCGAATCTGGACTACGATGGAATCGCCGTCCCTCTCGATCGCCGAAACCTCGGCGACGCCGTCCACGTGACCCTGCACCATGTGGCCGCCGATACGACCGCCCTCCATCAACGAGCGTTCCAGGTTCACGCGCCCGCCCGGCTTGAGATCGCCGAGGCTGGTGCGGCTCATCGTCTCGGGAATAACCTCTACCGAGAGTTCACCCTCGTTGCGCGCCACGACCGTCAGGCAAGCGCCCGCCACGCAGATCGATTCCGACTCCCGGAGACCCGGGGTGACCTCTGGTGCGTGGATCGTGAGCATCATCCCCTCAAACGAGAGGACCTCACCCACTTCTTCAACTATTCCGGTGAACATGCGATAAGCCAGTTCATGTGCAGTGCTCCCGCAGACCCCTGCTACTGCGGTGAGTAGCCCGTGACGAGGATGTCCGGGCCGATCTGCTCTACCCGAACTCGCTCAAGTTTAAGCGCGCTGCCAACCTCCGCTACTCCCACACCACCGACCGCCGGGAACGATTTGTCGCCGCCGATAACGATTGGCGCAATGAAAGCGGCCACTTTTTGCGCCAGCCCGGCGTCGATAATCGCCCCGGTCAGCGTCGCTCCCGCCTCAAGCATCACGTTCAAGCAACCGCGCTTGCCGAGCTCGCTCAGTAGCGCTCCAAGGTCGACACTGCCGGTGTCCGCTCGCGGCAACTCGATCGTCTGAAGGTTGGGCGCGTCGATCACAACGTCACATCCGTCCGCCCTCACCCACAGCACGTCGCCGGGCTCGCCAAGAAGCGCGGCGGAGGCGGGCAGCCGGCCATCGCTGTCCACGACCACCCGCAGCCGGGGACGGCCGGAAACCCCTTCCAGGCGCGCCGTCAACCTGGGATCGTCCGCCAGCACCGTCCCGATGCCGGTGATCACGGCGTCCGACTCTGCACGCATCCGGTGGGCGCGCTCTCTCGACTCCCCGGAGGTGATCCACCGGGAGTCGCCTGTCCGCGTCGCGATACGCCCGTCCAGGCTGGCGGCGAATTTCACCGTGAGGAACGGCCGGCCGGTGGCGATGTGGTGCAAAAACCCTTCAAGCGACTCCATAGCGCCCTCGATCAGGTCGCCATCGAGGGGCATGACGACCTCTATGCCGGCCTCGCGAAGTTTTCGGAAGCCCCGGCCATCTACGCGCGGGTCCGGGTCGCCGACAGGACAAACGACGCGATTGACGCCCGCCGCGATGAGGGCGTCCGCGCAGGGCCCCGTGTAGTGGGTGTGCGAGCACGGCTCAAGCGTGGTGTAGACGGTGGCCCCGCGTGCCGCATCACCTGCGAGTTCAACCGCAACTACCTCAGCGTGACGGCCGGGGACAGGTTCCGTGCGTCCCTCGCCAACAACCTTGCCATCACGGACGATGACCGCGCCGACGGAGGGGCGCGGGGACACTTCACCGAGCCCGGCACGCGCCAGCTCGATCGCCCGTTCCATGTGCCGCCGATGGTCTGGATCACTCGCGGTCACGTCAGCCTTCCCCGCCGGCCCGGCGCCCGTCAGATTCACGGACAACCCGTCGCTCGTCGAAATCAAGGTGCAGCCGGCTGGTAGTCGGGTCAGACTGGCCCTGGTAGCGGCTGCCGAGTTCGCTCGATCCGTAGGGCCGGTCTACTACTGTAGTCATCATCTGGAACGATATCTGGCCGATACGCATGCCGTAGTAGAGGGTTATCGGCAATCGGGCCACGTTCGTCAACTCAAGCGTCAGATGGCCCTTCCAACCGGGGTCGATGTACCCGGCCGTGGAGTGGATCACCAACCCGATCCGTCCGAGCGAACTCTTGCCCTCCAGCCGGGCAACGATGTCCGGCGGCAGCTCGATACGCTCCAGGGTGCCCCCGAGCACGAACTCACCCGGGTGAAGGATGAACGGCTTGTCGGCGTCTATCTCCAGCCGCTCCGTGAGATCAGGCTGGTCCTTGCGCACGTCGATGTAAGGCTCGCTCGAATTCCTGAAGACGAGTAATACCTTGTCCAGGTGCAGGTCCACACTGGCCGGCTGTATGTCACGCTCGTGCAGCGGCTCGATAACGATCCGCTTTGCTTCTAGCGCCTCTTTGATTGAACGGTCGCTAAGGACCATGGGGTTTCCTGGTTCTCCTGCTGTTGTGCACGTCCGGGCAGGAGTTGATCGCACAAAGCCCGGGCCGGGATTCTACCGGACACCGGGGCGTCGTTATCGCGCCCGTTCGCGTAATTGGCGTCTGGAGTCCCCGCAACCCTGGCACTGCTCCCTCCTCTAGCAGGGTGCTGAAGAATCGGCTTGAGGCCGTGTCCGGGCGAAGTTGGCTGGGATTGATGGCCTGA
>JADFRU010000081.1:0-6962 GCA_022561115.1 Chloroflexota bacterium
TGTTCATCGATAAGCAGCGTGAAGTGATGGGTCTCGTCGTACACGGCCTCAGTAACGAAGCTATTGCGAAACTCCAGGGGATCACCGTCCGTACTGTTGAGTACCACCTCAACGAAGTGTATCGGCGGTTGGATCATTCAAAGAACCCGGACGTGAACCCGCGCGTGTTGGCGGCGACGTACTTCGTTCGTTCTGAATCGGGCCACGCACTTACCTCAGCGAAGGATAAAGTCGCCTGAGCTTCGGCCGCCTTGTCCGGTGGGCCGGTGGAGCGGCCCGACGACGCGGCGGCAGCATCCACCGTCCGGCGCCGGTCCTTCATCATGCCCCCGGTTACGCGGAGGCTGAGGTCGTTTCAGCCGGGATGGCTAGTTGCGTTCTGCGCACGGCGCGTTTAGCCTCCCGTGAACGTATTTCGGGGAATGCGGATCGTACGCGGTGAGTTCGGACAGGATGCTTCTTGGTAAATCCACTATTGTCGGCATTGAAGCCGATCTTGTATTTCGCTGAAGCCCGCCTCCAGGCGAACGGCGGCGTTCCGGACACGGTCGCGGACGGTCGGCGCCAGCAGAGGTCTGATCTCGCCCTTCGTTACTTCTCATGGAGAAAACTGTTCAACCTCCTGCGGGTGGAGGTTGCGCTCAGGTTCGGGTTCTCGCGACTCGGTGGGACACCCTACGAGTGGGAGATCGATACCACCAACATCTGCCAGCTCAAATGTCCCCTGTGTCACACGGGGCTCGGAACGATCAAGCGTGACAAAGGGGTCATGCATTACGACCTCTACACGAAGACGATCGACCAGATAAAGAACTATGTCGTGTGGCTCACCCTCTACAGCTGGGGCGAGCCGTTCCTCAACAAGCGGATTCACGACATGGTGGGGTATGCCCATGAAAAAGGCATCGCCACGATCATCAGTTCCAACCTGAACAAACCGTTCACCGAAAAAGAGGCGGAGATGATCATCAAGTCCGGGCTGGACACGATGATCATCTCGCTGGATGGCATAACCCAGGAAATCTACGAGATCTATCGGGTAAACGGCCATCTGGACCGTGTTCTGGACAATATCCGGCTGCTGGTGCGCAAGAAGAAGGAACTCGGGTACACCACGCCATACCTGGAGTGGCAGTTCATCGTGATGCGCCAGAATGAGCATCAGATCGGTGGAGCGCGGGAACTCGCAAAGGAGCTCGGGGTCGACTCGATCATATTCAAGAAGGTCGATTTTCCGCACGGCGAGGATAACGACAAGACGGCCAAAAGATGGTTGCCTCAGAACACGCCAGAGTACCTCCGCGGAAACGCCTTCGACAAGCCGTTCAAGGAGGGTGGCACGCGCTGCTGGCGCCTGTGGCGGACGGCGGTCGTCAACTGGGATGGCGGTTTCGCCCCGTGCTGTTACCTGACCGATAAAACCGATGATTTTGGTGATCTCAACGTGAACTCGGTTCAGGAAATCAAAAACAACAGCAACTATGTGACCTCTCGAGCCCTGTTCAAGAAACGCACCACGCCGGACCACCGAACGGGATGCCTTACGTGCCCGGTTTACACCGAGACCGCCGTCGGTATCGCACGTGGCCCGGTCACATTCCCGACGCCGCCGTCGCCGATTCTGACGATGGCGGCGTCTCGGAACGGTGCAAGTGGGGACGCTGCAAACGTTGCACGGCAGCGCGGGGATCCAAAGGCCCCGCTGGCGGAGACAGGACCGCTGACGCGGAAGGCGATTATCGGAACTGGCGGCGCCACTGGAGAGCGACGCCTGGAGACCGTCAACGGGTCACATGAGCCGCAGGATGAAGAGGCCCCTTCCCAAACATCCGACACGCGTGAAGTGCAGGTAGCGCGAAAGCGGTAAACTCCTGGCAGGTGCAATGAGGTCAAGATCGAAAAGCCCCTAGATGCATCTCACCCGTAATCCGGGTCCTCAGCGGGCGGTGGTCAATCCGCTGTCCGCCGCGGGGATATGACGACAAGCGGCGTTCATCCGCCGGAGAGACTTGAACATGGTCAACCTGGCCCTCCGGCCGTCTGACAGGGGTCTTGCCCGCAAAGCGTTCCCACACATGCGTGAAGTTGTGCTCGTCGTCGGCGCGTACTTCGCTTACATGTTCACCCGCAAACTGATCTTCACGGACGTGTCGGTGGCGTTTGACAACGCTGAGCGGGTGGTGAACCTTGAGAAAACCCTGGGCCTTTACTGGGAACCGGTGTGGCAGGAATGGGTGATGAACACGGCCGTTGGCCTGGTGTTGCTCTTCAACTGGATCTACATCTTCACGTTCTTCCCGATCGTCATCACGACAGCGATCATCCTGTACGTCGTCGATAGAGGACGCTACAGATACTTCCGCAACGTCATTCTGATCAGCTTTGTGGTCGCGCTGGTTACGTTCATGTTGTTCCCGCTGGCGCCGCCGCGCATGCTGCCGGGAATAAACGACACGATAGACATGTTCGGACCGGCGTTTTACGCAAGCCGGGATCTGGCGGCGTACTACAACGCTTTCGCCGCCATGCCGAGTCTTCATTTCGCATGGACCCTGATATTTGGGTTCATGTTTATGCAGTTCCGCTGGGTTCCGCTCAAGATCCTCGGGTTTCTGTATCCGATGGTGACCCTGTTCGCCATCACCATCACGGGCAACCACTACTTTCTGGACGCGGTGGCCGGCGGAATGGTTATGGTGTCTTCGCTGACGTTAATGTTCCTGGTCAAGCGGCAAATCCGGCGCAATCGGCTTCAACGCGGATTGATGCTGCCCGGGGTGGCTTAGTCCGGCGAGAACGGCCCCGCCAGGCGGGACCCTAATCCGAACCCGGGACGCCCTGCCCCGCGCCCGGGCCTCCGTCCTCGATACCGGAGGCCGTGTCCCTGGCGGCCATCGCTGCACCGCGTCGAGCCCCGAGTCGATCCAGCACGCTCCCAACGATCTCCGCGAATACCAGTATCGCAACGGTTGTCATTACGATGGCGCCGCCGGCGGCAAGGTCGGCATAAAACGAGACGATCAGGCCAACCCAGAGGCTGAGCAGGCCGAACCCGACCGCCAGCATGAGGGCGGTTCGGAACCCGCGCGCCAGCCGCAAAGCTGCGAGGACGGGTATCACGATCAGCGCGCCGACCATCAGCACGCCGACGACACGCATGGAAGCGGTGACCGTCGCTCCCGTCAAAACGGCGAGCGCCAGGTTCGTCGCATTCACCCGGACGCCGCTCACATGCGCCAGGTCTGAGTCAAAAGCGGTCTGTGTCAGCTCGGAGTAGAACGCTATGACGAACACGATCACGACTATCAGCAGGATGCCTATCAGCCACAGGTCGCGATCGTTTATCGATAGAACCGTGCCGAAAAGGTAGCCAAATAAATCTGCATTGAATCCCGCTGACTTGCTTATCACGATCACCGCTATCGCAAGTGCCGAGTAAAGGAAGACCGCCAGCGCCGCGTCGCCCGGCAGCCGGCCACGCGCCCGAAGCTGCTCTATTCCAGCCGCTGCCGATGTGGTCGCGATAAGCGCGACAAACGTCGGGTAGATATTCGTAATAAACCCTATCGCCACCCCCATCAATGCGACGTGCGACAGGGTGTCTGCGATCAGCGAGAGACGGCGCAAAACGATGAACAGGCCAAACGCCGGCGCAAGTATCGCGACCATAGATCCGCCTATAAACGCGCGGATCATGAAATCGAACTGGAATATCTCAGGCAAAGATCACCTGTGCTCGTGCAGTGCGTCGTGGACCAGGACATCCACCGGGAACCCGTATAGCTCGGCTAGATGCTCTCCGGTAACGTTGTGGGGCGGGCCGTGGAACACGATTGTCCGGTTAATGCATGCGCACACGGTCGCGCCCTTCATCACGGCGCCGATGTCGTGAGAGATCATAAACACGGTCATGCCGTGCTCCTGATTAAGGGCCGAGATCAGCTCGTGGAACCGGTCTCGTCCCGCCGCGTCCACGCCCGAAACGGGCTCGTCAAGAAACAGCAACTCCGGACTGCCCACGATGGCGCGGGCGATTAACGCTCGCTGGCGCTGACCGACCGATAACGACTCGATCTGTCTCGTGCGCAGGTGTGCGATACCGGACAGTTCCAGTGCGTTAAGAACTTCCTTCCGGCCGTGCCTGCGAAATATCGCCAGCGGATCAAATCCACGGTACAGGCCGTGTTCCACGATCTCCTCGACCGTCGCCGGGAAATGAAGTCCCAGCCCTTCCACCCGCTGCGGAACGTAGCCAATCCGAGACCAGTC
Organism: Chloroflexota bacterium; assembly: GCA_022561115.1. Lineage (GTDB taxonomy): Bacteria > Chloroflexota > Dehalococcoidia > Lucifugimonadales > Lucifugimonadaceae. Next base: position 4,270 of record JADFRU010000081.1, read on the forward strand.
GCGGAATCTGGACGAAGGCTCTCCGAATATCTCGACCGAGCCCCTGGAGGGCTTCAACAGACCGAGAGCCAGCCGCAAGAGCGTGGTCTTTCCGCTCCCGTTCGGTCCAAGTACGGCGGCAAATTCGCCCCGGCGCACCCGGAACGACACGTTTTCTACCGCCAGTTCGCCTCCATAGGAGAAAGAGGTATCGATGAACTCACAGACCGCGGGTCGGTCTGATCCGGTATTCGGCTCGTCGGGCCACAGGCCCACCTGCTTCTCGACGGCAAGCCCGGTCATGAGTCACACCCCAGCGTCATCGCGACACTCTCCAGATTGACGTTCATGAGCGAGAAGTATGTTTCACCCTGCTCTCGCTGCTCCGGCGTAAGGTTCTGGATGATGTGCAGCGGGAGCGTTTCAGCGCCGGTTTCTTGCGCCAGCGTGTCACTCAGCCGCCGTGAGTCGATCGGGTTGATGAGAATGTACCGGATACCTTCATCTTCCACGAGCGTGCTCAAGTCGCCGAGCCCCCGCGGGCTTGGCTCTGCACCCGGGTTTATGCCGGCGATTCCCACAGCCGTCAGACCGTAACGGGCTGCAAAGTAGTTGAACGCGTCATGGGCCGTGATGAACGTGTCCCGGGCGCATGACTGAAGTCTCGCCCTGAAGCGCTCATCGAGCGCATCGAGCTCGGCAACAAGAATATCGGTGTTCGCCCGGTACACAGCCTCGCCTTCCGGGTCCGCCTCGATCAATCCTGCAAGAAGGGATCGCGCCTGAATGGCGGCAAGTACCGGGTCCAGCCACACGTGCGGGTCCAGTACCAGATCGCCGTCTTCGTCGAGCATCAGCACTCCCTCTGCGGACGCCGTCTGGACGGTGATACGCGGCGCATCGCCGGCGGCCAGGACGGCATCGACCCACGGCTCAAACCCGAGTCCGTTGTATACGAGGAGATCGGCCGCTGAGATCGTGCGCAGGTCTCCGGGCGTGGGCTTGAAACTGTGGGCGTCGCCGCCCGCCGGCACCGGGTTCTCGACAAGGACCCTGTCTCCACCGATGCGACCGGCAAAGAACTCGAGTGGATACGTTGTTGCTACGACGCGAACGGGCGCGTCCTGCCCGGCGGGGGTGTCCTCGCCGCTGCCGCATGCCGCGCCCGCCAGCACGGCGGACAGTGCAAACAAAGACAGTGTGGCGGTTCGGGTTTTAATGAGACTCAGTATCATTAATGTGTAATCAGATGTTGAGGTATTGCCGGTCGTGTGAAGTGTCAGCCGGTGGCAGCGATGCGGCAGGCGCCGCACCGGATATAGAACTCCATCCGGTGACCGATGATGTCGCCGTCGATCTCCCGTGCCAGCGATCGCAGCACGCGCTCGACGGTGGCGTCCCGGAACTCCTCCACGGCGCCGCAGGAGACGCAAACGGAGTGGTGGTGGTGCTCCACTCGTGATGCGCTGTACATCGGCGTTCCATCGGGAAGGGCCAGCTTGCAGATGACGTTTGCTTCCACCAGCAACTTCAGCGTCCGGTAGACGGTCGCCCGTCCCACACCTTCAAACTCGTTGGCGAGTTCGGTCGCCAGCTCCTCCGCCGTAAACCCACCGTTCTTGCGATTGATAGCGGCAACGATCTGTCGTCGCTGCTCGGTGATCCTGAGCCCGGCGTCTTCCAGGGCGGCGATAGCGTCAAGCTGGGATGTGGAGTTGGTCGTCATAGGAGTTTGATAAGAATCATAATCGTAAGAATATTGATACTAAGTATCATATAGCGGCGATGTTACATACGGTTTGCTCCATCGTCAATCCAGTTACCGTCCGGTCAGACGTGCGATCTCATTCAGGGCAAGCGTTCGGCTTGTTGCGTCCTCCAGGCCGTAGCTCAACGCCAGGTTCAGGTCGCGGATCGCCGCGTCCACGTTGCCTTCCTCAGATTCGCTGAGGCCCTTGATCAGGTAAAGAATTCCGAGAAATTCCGGCGGAGGATTGGAAAGCAACGCTTGCCGCGTGTAGGAACTTGCATCGTCGAAGCGCTTCTCCATTAGCGCACTGATCGCAAGGCCGGTTAAGTCGTCCGATAACCTGCGATTACGCTCCGAGTCATCGCGCGCCACAACCACGGTGATCACCACCAGGACGGCGAGAGCCGCCGCCGTCGCCGAGCCGATGGTTGCCAGGCTTGATCGCCGAGATACAGACTGTGAGGACAGCAGGCGCCGGTTCAGACCGTACGTGTTTTCAGTCTCCATACGCGGGGAAAGCCGGAGGGCAAGCAGGACACCGGCCATCAGACCGCCGAGGTGCGCCCAGTTGTCGACCCCGGCCGTCGTCAGCCCGAATGTGATGTTGACGATGATGATGAATGCGAGACCACCGAGCGACCCGCGCGCCGCTGAGCCAAGCATGGCCCGGTTGAAGTAGAGGTAGACGGCGAACGCACCCAGCATCCCGAAAATAGCGCCGCTCGCGCCCGCCCCCACGGTGGGACCGGCGGCGTAGCTGGCAACATTTCCCGCCACACCCGCCGTCAGGTAAATCGCAAGAAACGCCCGCCAACCGTATGAGCGTTCGACGATGCCCCCGAATATCAGCAGGCTGATGCTGTTGGCGAGGAGATGGAACGCTCCGATGTGCATGAACACCGGGGTGACCAGGCGCCAGTACTCGCCATCTGCGATCGCCGGACCGTATTTAGCGCCGTATTTG
>JADFRU010000082.1:0-6958 GCA_022561115.1 Chloroflexota bacterium
GGGCGGGGTGGATGGTTGGGCTGAGTATTGCCGGGGGGGCGGGCGGTGGCTTCTGGCTGGATCGTAACTTCGGTACGAGTCCGGTGCTGACGCTGATTGGACTGGCGGTCGGGATCGTGGTCGCCTTCGCAGGAATGATTCAAATATTGAACGCCATGTGGGATGGCGGCTCGGACGGCCCAGCTAAAAAACCCCGGGATGGGGATTAGCGGTAGCCGGCCGGGATAGCACAGTAGAGGACTCAACCACAGAGGGTGTCGAAAATTTTCTCCAGTCCCAAAACACTGGTTACCCTCATACTTGTTGTTGCCGTTTTCGGGCTATCTGTGGTTGGTGGGGCGCTTGGCGCACCGTTTGGCCTCGGGTTTCTTGGCGCACCCATAGCAGCTATTGAGCTGCCCGCCGAGAAGGCTTTTACCATTGGCTCATACGAGGTCAAGAACACATCGATCATGCTGTGGATCGGTGGTGTGTTACTCACCCTTATGGCCTTCTTTGGCACCCGCAAGATCCGGAGTAAATCACCGGAAGCGGACGTGCCCACGGGACTCCAGAACTTCCTTGAAGTGATCGTGGAGTTCTTTATCGATCTGGCTGAATCCGCAGCCGGCGGGCGGCAAGGCCGCAAATTCCTTCCTCTGGTGGTCACCATCTTCCTCGTCGTGGTGATGTCCAACTGGCTGAGCGTTTTGCCGGGCGTCGGGACCATCGGTTGGATCGAGACCTCCGCGGAGTTTGTTGAACACCGTGAAGAGGCAATTGAAGAGGCTGAACGCTCCGGTGGCGAGGCGGACTTCAAGAGTCCTGACCTTGTTATCTTTACCGGCGGCGGCGGATTGAAAATTATCCCCTTTGGCCGCGGTAGCCAGGACGCCGTGCCGCTGGCGAGCCTTGATTTTGAAGAAGGCGGCCACGGGATCGAGCTCGTGAGGCCGGAGTTGCTCGACGAAAAGTTCGATAAAGGCCTGCTGGCCGGCATCGAAAGTAACGACGTCGTCCTTGCCGAAGATGTCGGCATCCTGGTCCCGTTCTTGCGCGGCGCAAATACCGATGTGAACACCACCCTGTCCATCGCGCTTGTGGCCATGGTCATGGTCCAGGTATGGGGATTCAGGTCCCTTGGTTTCCGCGGTTACGGCGGGAAGTTCATCAACCTTAAGCAGGGACCGATCTTCTTCTTCGTCGGCATCCTGGAGATCATCGGTGAGCTGGCCCGTACTATCAGCTTCACCTTCCGCCTATTTGGAAACATGTTCGCCGGCGAGGTCTTGCTTGTGGCGATGGCGTTCCTGTTCCCCTTGATCGGGATTATTCCGTTCATAGGGTTGGAGCTATTCGTCGGCGTAATCCAGGCGTTCATCTTCGCCATGCTCACGCTGGTCTTCGGCGTGATGGCAACCATTGGCCATGGTGAGGAGGAGCACTAGCGTCGCCGCGCTTATTTCATTCAAACGGCGCATCCGTCAAACGGCCGGAGAGTTCCGGCACGCGGCGTCCTTTGGTCTAGTTTGTGACCAGAGAAAGAACCGTGCAGGAGAGGTAACGATATGGATTTGACCACACTTGCCGCCGGATTGGCCATCGGCCTCGGGTCGCTCGGCCCTGGTCTGGGTATCGGCATACTGGCCGGGAAGGCGATGGAAGCCCTCGGCCGCAACCCTGAGGCCCAGGGCGCTATCCAGCAGAACATGATCCTTGCGATCGCGTTCGCTGAAGCAATCGCCATTTACGCGCTGGTGGTGGCAATCATCATCATCTTCGTCGCGTAGCCAAAACACCTGCGCGGCGCCGGGGACGCTGAAAGGCGTTCACTGGAGTCGTGGGTGCGGGGACGGTGTGAAATCACCGGCTTCGTTTTGAGGAATATAGATGGCTGAAATAGGCATAAATCTGCCGGGGCTGGTAACACAGCTCGTCAGTTTTCTGATCCTGTTCTACATCCTGTCGAAGTTGCTTTACGGACCGATCTCACGGGCGCTTGACGGCCGTACAGATCGGATCCGGGAGAGCCTTGAGGCGGCTGACCGGGCGCGGCAGGATGCCGCGTCTTCCGCCGAGCGGGTGGAGCAGGAGATTGCAGCGGCGCGAACCCAGGGACAGCAGTTGATCGCCGAGGCGCGTGACGCCGCCGGACGGCTGCGCGTCTCGGAAGAGGAACGCGTCCGTGCGGACCTGGTGACACTGCGGGAGCGTGCCGCCCAGGACGTCCGGCGTGAGCGGGACGCTGCGATCGAAGAGATCAGGGCGGAGTTCGCGAACCTGGCTGTCGATGCCGCGGAACGCGTGATCGGCCGGTCACTTGACGCGCAGGCGCACCGCGAGATTATCGAGGGCGTGCTGCAAGAAGGTCTGGCCGGCAATCGAGGGAATTAATTGATGCAGGGTATCGCTAGCGGACCCTGCAGTTGCCACGGGAACCGTATGGAACCCGGACAGGGGTGGAGGTCTGAGCATGGCGCCTAAAGCACGACGTTACGCACAGGCCGCCTTCGATCTAGCGTCAGAAAGCGACACGTTCGACGAATGGGCCGCAGACCTTGACACGATCGCAACAGCGCTTGGCGATGAGGATTTCGCGGCGCTGCTTGACGCACCCCAGGTGCCTATGTCCGTGAAAATGGCCGGCGTAGACACCGTGCTGGAGCATGTCAATGACCTTGCACGGAACCTGGCGAAACTTCTCGTGACGCACCATGCATCGCGCCTCGCAACCGCGATACGCGATGAGTACAGGGCGATGCTGGACCGCCGGCGGGGCATCGCACGGGCGGACATCGCGACCGCAGCGCCGGTCGATGAAGCTATGCGCTCAGAAATCGTTGCACGCCTCAGCGCGCTGGTCGGGCAGGAGGTTGACGCAACCTGGCGGGAAGACCCGGCGTTGCTGGGCGGGATGGTGGCGCGTGTTGGAGACAGGCTGGTTGACGGCAGCCTGCTGGCCAAACTTGAGGCGCTCCGGCGATCGATCGGCCGGCCGGCGGCGATACCGGTGGGGGATGACTCAGGCCGGTAGTGACCTGAAATACAGTTTTTATTACAAGGAAGCAACTCTGCCCGGCGGGTACGGCAAGTACCAGAACTCGGGCAGGCGTCGTGAGGGGGCCTCATCGAGAGGGTCCGGCGGCGTTACTTAAAGACAGGGCTCCGTAACGGGGTCCACGGAGGAGATCGCATGGCGGTCAGAGGACAGGACATAGCCTCGGTCATCAAGCGCCAGATCGAGGAATTCGGCGGCGAGTTGACGATGGTGGACGTCGGTACGGTTGTGTCGGCGGCTGACGGGGTCGCCACCATTCATGGCCTGTCCGACGTCAGTTACACGGAGCTGTTGCAGTTCCCGAACGACACGATCGGTATGGCGCTGAACCTTGAAGAGGACAGCGTTGGCGCTGTGATCCTTGGCCAGTTCACACATATTAAGGAAGGCGACGAGGTCCGAAGCACCGGGCGGATCGCCGAGGTGCCGGTGGGCGAAGGGCTGATCGGACGAATCGTCGACTCGCTCGGGCGGCCGCTGGACGGGCGCGGCCCGATAGAATCCTCGACAAACCTGGCCATTGAGCGGTTGGCGCCGAACGTGGTCGTTCGCAAGTCTGTTGACATCCCGTTGCAGTTCGGGATCAAAGGCATCGACGGACTTATCCCGGTCGGTCGCGGCCAGCGTGAGCTGGTTATCGGGGACCGCAACACCGGGAAGACGTCTATCTGCGTCGATGCGATCATCAACCAGAATGACACCGGCGTTATCTGCATCTACGTCGGAATCGGGCAGAAGGTCGGCAAGGTGGCGCAGGTCGCCCAGACGCTGCGCGATCACGGCGCCATTGACCACACAATCATGGTCGCTGCGAACGCGTCGGACCCGGCCCCGCTCCAGTACCTGGCCCCCTTCGCCGGCGCTGCGATGGGTGAGTACTTCATGGACCAGGGCCGAGACGTCCTGATCGTGTATGACGATCTGACGAAGCACGCATGGGCTTACCGGCAGATGTCCCTTCTTCTCCGCCGGCCTCCGGGACGTGAGGCGTACCCGGGTGACGTGTTCTACCTCCACTCCCGCCTGCTAGAGCGGGCCGCCCGGCTTGACGATGAGCATGGCGGTGGGTCGATGACCGCGCTGCCGATCATCGAGACCCAGGCCGGAGACGTGTCGGCGTACGTGCCGACTAACGTTATCTCCATCACAGACGGCCAGATCTACCTGGAACCTGAGCTTTTCAACGCAGGTATCAGGCCGGCCCTGAACGCCGGACTATCGGTAAGCCGCGTGGGCAGCGCGGCGCAGAAGCGCGCCATGCGTGACGTTGCGGGCAAGCTGAAGCTTGATATGGCCCAGTTCCGGGAGCTGGCGGCCTTCGCCCAGTTCGGCACCGCAGACCTTGACGTGGCGACCCGGAACCAGCTCGAGCGTGGCCAGCGCATGACCGAGGTGTTGAAACAGGACGAGACAGCTCCGCTCACGATGGAGCAGCAGGTCTCGATCTTCTACCTGGGCACGGACGGCCACCTTGATGACGTGCCGATTCCGCGAATCCAGGAGTTCGAGAAGGGCTGGCACGAGTACACCTCCGCCAATCTCCCGGAAGTTCTCGCTGAGATCGGCAAAACGGGCGAGCTGAGCGACGATTCGCGCACGAAACTCGTCGAAGCCGCGGCCGCGTACAAGCAGACAATTAGCTACATAGAGTAGGAGCCGGCGGGCAGAATCTGCCCGGAAGCGCCAGCACACATGCCAAGCACCCAAGAATTAAGACGCCGAATCCGAAGCGTTGCCAACACGGCAAAGATCACCCGCGCCATGCAGATGATCGCAGCGTCGAAGATGCGGCGCGCTCAGGATTCGGTGGTGGCCGGACGACCGTATTCTGAGCACATAAACACCGTGTTGTCCCACCTGGCGGCGCTCGAGCGCGATTCTGACGACGATACGTCAGTAGCGCTGCTTGATTCCCGTGACGTGAAAATGACGGGTATCGTCCTGATTACGCCGGACCGCGGTCTCGCAGGAGGTCTCGTCACCAACCTGACCCGGACGGTGGAGCGGACGATCAATGAGCTGGACAGTCCGGTGACGGTGGTGGCCGTTGGCCGGAAAGGCCGGGACTTCACGCTCAGGACCGGTAATGATCTCAAGGCCGTATTCCTGGGAATCGGAGACTACCCGAGTGTCGAGGACACGCGGCCCATCTCCAACATGGTCATCGCGGAGTTTGAATCGGCGGGCGTGGACAGGGTGTTGCTGGCCTACTCACGCTTCGTAAACACCGTCGTGCAGTCGCCGGCCATCGACACGCTGATCCCGGTCGAGCCGGCCGAACTGACCGGCAATGAGGCTGTTGGATACATCTACGAGCCGGACGCGACCTCCGTGCTCGAAAAGTTGCTCCCGCGCTACGTCGAGATGGAGGTGTACCACGCCATTCTCGAGGCGATAGCGAGCGAGCATTCCGCCCGGATGGTGGCGATGAAGAACGCCACAGACGCGGCGAACGATCTGATTGAAGACCTGACGTTGGAGCTGAACAAGGCACGCCAGGAAGCGATCACCTCCGAGATGCTGGACATCGTCGGCGGAGTGGAGGCGCTCAAGTAGCGCTTGCCCGGGTGACCAAATAACAGGTGACCGAGTAACAGGCAACCGAATAACAGGAAACCGGATACAGAATTCACAGGACGGCGACCGGGAGAAGCCCAATCCCCGGCGCCAACGGTCAGTCTTAACAGGAGCCCCAAAATGGCTAACGGCAAGGTTGTTCAGGTAATCGGAACCGTCGTGGACGTTGAGTTCCCGGCGGAAGACCTTCCGCAAATCTACAACGCCCTGGAACTGCAACTTAACGGCGAAAAGCTCACACTGGAAGTTGAGCAACACGTCGGCAACAACTGGGTCCGCAGTCTCGCCCTCGGCCCCACCGAGGGGTTGAAGCGCGGCACGGAAGTGAGCGACACGGGAAGGGCGATCGCCGTTCCCGTTGGCCCTGCCACCCTGGGCCGCCTGTTCAACGTGACGGGCGATACCCTGGACAACCTGGGCGACGTGGACGCCGTGGACTACTGGCCGATCCACCGGCAGGCGCCGTCCTTTGACCGCCAGACCGGGACGACGGAAATCCTTGAGACGGGGATCAAGGTCTTTGACCTGATCACCCCGTTCCAACGGGGCGGCAAGGTTGGCGCCTACGGGGGGGCCGGCGTCGGCAAGACTGTCATCATCACCGAGCTGATCCGGAACATCGCCCAGGAACACTCCGGGGTTTCGGTGTTCGCCGGGGTCGGTGAGCGCTCCCGTGAGGGAAACGACCTGTGGCATGAGATGCAAGCGTACGGAGTGATGGACAGCACCGTGCTCGTTTTCGGCCAGATGAATGAGCCGCCCGGCACGCGGGCCCGGATCGCCCTGACCGCCCTGACGATGGCGGAATATTTCCGGGACGTTGAAAAACAGGATGTTCTCCTGTTCGTTGACAACGTTTACCGGTACATCCTGGCCGGGATGGAGGTGTCCGGACTTCTCGGCCGCATGCCGTCTGCCGTGGGCTACCAGCCGACGCTGGCGACAGAGATCGGCGACCTTGAGGAACGTATCACGACGACCGTCGATGGTTCTATCACCTCGTTCCAGGCGGTATATGTGCCGGCTGACGACTACACCGACCCCGGCATCGTGACCACCTTCGGCCACCTGGACGCCAATATCACGCTTGAGCGGTCGATGACCGAGCAGGGCCTGTACCCCGCCGTCGACCCGCTGGCCTCTAACTCACGAATCCTGCAGCCGGGCATCGTCGGCGAGGAGCACTACGGGGTTGCGCGCGAGGTGAAGCAGGTTCTGCAACGCTACCGTGACCTGCAGGACGTGATCGCCATCCTCGGCGTGGAAGAGCTTTCGGACGAGGACCGCGTGGCCGTGGGCCGGGCGCGTCGCATCCAGCAGTTCCTGACGCAGCCTTTCTTCGTG
>JADFRU010000083.1:0-6954 GCA_022561115.1 Chloroflexota bacterium
AGCGGGGGACGTTCGCTCTTTCGTGGCGGATCTTTCAGACATGGACGCCATCATGCCCGCCTTTGAAGGTCAGCATACCGTCGTGCACCTCGCCGCCGACCGCCGGGCCTATGGCGACTGGCCTTCGACTCTAAAAAACAACATCGTGGCGACATACAACGTTTTCGAGGCCGCAAAGCGTTCCGGCGTGAAGCGGGTCGTGTTTGCAAGTTCCAACCATTCGCAGGGCGGTTTCTATCTCGACCCGCCCTGGAAGCACATCGTTGACGGCCACTTCGATCAACTTGAGCCGGGATACCAGTTGGTGGACGAGGCAGACCGCATCCGGCCGGATGGCTACTACGGCGTCTCAAAGGCGTTTGGCGAGGCGCTCGGCAGTTATTACGACGACTACCATCACCTGAGTTCGATACATCTGCGCATTGGCTGGGTGCTTTCAGACGATGATCCCACCTTCTCGCCGTTCGCCCTGTCCCTCTGGTTAAGCCACCGTGACACCGCGCAGGCGGTGTCCAAAGCCATCGACGCTCCAGACTCTCTGCGCTACGCCGTCACTTACGTCACCTCGGACAACAAGTGGAAAATATTCTCGATCGACCGCGCCCGGGAGTTGCTGGGATACGTGCCTGAGGACGCCGCGGGTGAAGAGTGGGAAGACCGGGAGCCGCCGGAACGCGATCGCTAATCGCTCGGGCACTACCCCGGGATAGGACGGGCTAGAGAGAGTTGCGGCCTGACTTCCCGGCCCAGCGTCGAATCTCTGCCTCGTCAAACTCCAACCCCAGGCCGGGCCCTGTCGGCACGGTGATATATCCGTCCACAACTTCAAGCGGGTTCTTCAGGATGGGTCTTTCGTCCCGTATCGAGACCGGCTCGATGTTGTACTCCTGTGCGTACGGAACGTCGTTCCGGGTCGTGACCCAGTGAAGATGCGCCGCCGTGGAGATGATGGGCTGTGTGTTGTGGACGGTCATCGGCACACCGAAGGCATTGGCGATATTCCCGACCTTGATCAGCTCCGAGATACCGCCGATCTTCACGACGTCCGGCTGCAGGATGTCCGGCCTGCCCGTGATGATGAGGTCCCGGAACATCCAGCGCGTGTAAGCGTTCTCGCCGGATGCGATCGGGATCGTCAGCGCGTCAGCGACTTTCGCCAGGCCGGCCAGGTCATGCAGTGCGACCGGCTCCTCGAAGTGGAACACGCCAAAATCTTCAAGCTGCTTGCCGATCTCGATGGCTTGATGCACGGAGTAGGCGCTGTTCACATCGACCAGGATTTCAAAATCGTCGCCCGTGGCCGCACGCATCTCCCGGACCGATTCGATGGTGCGGTCGGCGGGGTGGTCGATAGCTCCCGGTACGGCCGAGTGCATCTTGTACCCGGTGAAGCCCTGTTCCTGGAAACTTGCGGCGCGTTTCGCTTCATCAACCGGGGACATATCCCGGACCAGTGAACTGGCGTACACACGGATCTTTTCCCGGCCCGGCCGCATACCTCCGAGCAGATCGTAAATCGGTACGCCCAGCGCTTTGCCCTTGATGTCCCAGAGCGCTATGTCGATGCCGGACGCCGCTGTGAGCAGGGCGCCGGGAGGGCCGCTTACGGACCCGGCCCGCAGCATTGAGTCGAATATGGCCTCGGTCTGGAAAGGGTCCTGCCCGATCACCAGCGGGCGAAACACCGTGTCGATCGCGATGCGTGACACCTCGGGCGAGCGGCGAAAACACTCTCCGTATCCGGTAATCCCCTCGTCAGTGTGGACGATGACAAACGGGTAATCACCGTCCAGTACCAGGCATTCGACATCGGTGATCTTCAAATGTGACTCCCCCGGCGGCCGCTAATTTCCGTTGTTTGCGTCGCCGGTGGCCCAGGCGCTTGATCGGCGCGGTGGCACGGCGTCTCGCATGTCCGCGGGCAGCGTGAACTCGATGTCCTCACTCGCAAGGCCGAGGTGATGGACTTTTTCCGGCTCCAGCGCAGCGCACACCGCCTGCACAAGCGACTCGGGGGTTGACGCTCCGCTGCTTATGCCGACCCGCGTTACGCCCTCAAACCATGCAGGGTCGAGCTCATCCGGCCCGTTAATCAGATGTGACGGCACCCCGGCGCGTTCTGCGACCTCACGGAGACGCCTGCAGTTGGAACTGGTTTGAGAACCAACCACCAGCACGACATCGACCTTGGATGCGAGCTCTTTCACCGCGTGCTGGCGGTTGGTCGTGGCGTAACAGATGTCGTTACGCACGGTCACATTTGCGAACATCGACTTGATGCGGTTCACCATCTCCGCAGTGTCATCCACGGACAGCGTTGTCTGCGTCAGCACCGCCACCTCCGTGTCGGGGCTCCACGATGGTGGTTGCGGGTCCTCCTGGTCATCCATCAGGACCATCTCACCCTGGCCCGTCGTCCCCTTCACCTCCTGGTGGCCGCGGTGACCGACGAGGATGATTTTTTTGCCCTCGCGCTCGTACTTTTTGGCCTCATTGTGGACGCGCGTGACCAGCGGGCAGGTGGCGTCGATGACACGGAGGGAGCGCTTCTCTGCCGCTTCGTAGTCTGACGGCGGTGATCCATGAGCAGAGAAGACGACCACCGCGCCCTCCGGTATCTCGTCTACCGTCTCAACAGTGATCGCACCCTGGGCCTCAAGGTCCGCCACAACATGCGGGTTGTGGACGATCTCATGCTTGACGTACACGGGCGGTCCGTGTCGCTCCAGCGCGATCTCGACGATGTCGACAGCTCGCACAACCCCAGCACAGAATCCGCGAGGCGCGGCCAGGAATACTTGCAAGTCTCTCCTCCACAATCCAACGCGGGCTCGGGGTGATCGTAAGGCGGTGGTCAGCCAAATTATAGGAGCTATGCAAGGTTGGTAGCGGGCCGGACCTCCGCCGCCGGCGCGATCGGCCGGCCTACGCTTTCACGGCAAATCTGCCGGGATTCATCTGGACAGAGTTCGTCACCGGGATCAACGATGACGCATACAGATCAGGCGTGCGGCCGGTACGGTCTGGCAACAGCCCGGCGGGGCCAACATGACGCCGGAAACCAGGCCCGCTGCGATGGGGTTCCGGTAACCGGCCGCTGTGCGATGCTATTCCAACGTACAGGATTGGCCCCATCTGGGATCCCCCGAACAGGGCCAGCCGGAGTTAAAACAACGAGGATTATTCGATGACGGTAAGGGTGCGGTTCTACCACTGGGCGCGCTGAGGCGCCTGCAAGAAAGCGGGGGCGGCGCTCTCGCAAGCAGGTGTGACGCTGGATGAACGAGACTTCTTCAAGGACCCGTTCACGCGGCAGGAGCTTGAGGAACTCGCCTCGATAATCACCGTGGACGAGTTATTTTCCTGGCGCAGCCCGAGCGCCAAACAGCATCGCGACCAGCGTGGCAGTTTAAGCGAAGCAGATCTGATCAGCCTGATGCTTGACGAGCCACGACTGATTCGCCGGCCGATCTTCATCCGGGCTGACGACCCGAGCCGTTACGCGCTCGGCGGCCGGAAGGCGGATCTCGAGGCCCTTTCGCAGGACTGATTGGCAGTCGCAGCGTGCGTGCCTGCACCCATATCAGGTTTCGTGCCTCCGCAGTGTCCGTCCCGCTCCCCGCTTCCCAGACTCACTCGCCCGCACGTAGCTTGCGTAGCGTTATCTAAGTGGAGCGGCGGAATGCTTTTACTCAAGGCTTGCCCGAAATGCAAGGGCGACGTGGAACTCACCAGTGACCCGGACGGCGATTATGTCCGATGCCTGATGTGCGGCTCTATCCGGTACCTTGCTGAGGCGTCACGGCGTGTCAGCGGGCCGGAAGAGCAACGGGAAATGCGGAAGGCCAGCTAACCCGTCACGTGTCTCTGAACGGGCGAGTTGACGCCGGAGATATCCCCGGTCTCAGTCCGGTTACAGGGGTTTTCATGTCCCGGTGCTACAATTCCGTTGACCGCCAGAGGGCGGTGACACGCACGTGTGGCGCGGGCCGTCACGGACCGCGCCAGGCCGATGCTTCGGTGGGAAACGGCCCGGTTGCCGGTCCACCTTGCCGTTACGTATTCGACTGAGATCGCATCCAGGTCGCACCGGGACAGATCGCACTTGAATTCCAACTACTCGCTCGGAAACCTGGCCGTGTTCTCGGTCGGCGCACACGATGAACTGGCCGCGGAAATCTGTGAGTACCTTCAGATCCAGATGGGTGATATGGAGGTCAAAAAGTTCCGTAATACGAACACTTTCGTGCGGATACTCGAGAACGTCCGCTCCCGGGATGTGTACTTTATCCAGCCCACTGCGGCTCCTACGAACGACAACATCATGGAGCTGTTGATCACCATCGATGCCGCCAAGCGGGCTTCGGCGGGCCGTATCACCGCCGTGATCCCGTATTACGGGTACGGGCGCACCGATAAGAAGGACCAGCCACGTGTCCCGATCACCGGGCGGCTTGTCGCTGACCTGCTCACGACCGCCGGAGCGAACCGGGTAGTGACGGTGGACCTCCACGCCGGGCAGATACAGGGATTTTTCAACATCCCGGTCGATGAGCTGACCGTCGTCCCGTTGCTTGTCGACTACTTCCTCAAGAAGAAGATTCCAGACCTCGTGGTCGCTGCGACGGATGTCGGCATCTCAAAGGCAGCGAGGGACGTGGCGCAGCGCCTGCACGCCCCGCTCGCCATAGTGGAGAAACGCCGGACGGGAAACGACGACACCACGGAAGTCCTGTCTGTTATCGGAGAAGTGAGGGGAAGGCCGGTCCTTACATTTGATGACGAGATCGACACCGGCGGGTCCCTGGTGTCCGCATTCGGGGCGCTTAAAGCGGCGGGAGCCACGCAGTTCTACGCCACCGCCAGTCACGGGATTTTTTCGAACGGCGCAACCGATCGTATCTGCGCAGTCGAAGACCTCATCGAACTGGTTGTAACCGATACCGTGCCAATCAAGGAAGAAAAAAGAAACCCGAAGCTGACCGTCCTTCAATCGTGCGACCTGCTCGGTGAAGCTATATACAGGATTCACAACGGCCTTTCGGTCGGAGCGATGTTCACTTACTAGATACCCGGCGCCCGGCTTGAAGCGCGGTCAGCCGGCCCCCGAAAGTCTTCAGAGATCACATGCCGCTTTTCAAGAAACTCGCGTCCTTTCTGGGCGATTCCAACGAAAAAGCCCTAAAGGTGTACGAAGACCGCCTCCTGGAGGTCAATGAACTGGAGGCGGACGTTTCCGCGCTCTCAGATGAAGAGTTGCGGGGCATGACGGACGAGTTCCGCGAGCGTCTCAAGGACGGCGAGACGCTGGACGAACTCCTCCCTGAGACGTTCGCCGTCGTCCGGGAGGCGGCGAAGCGCGTTCTCGGGATGCGTCACTTTGACGTCCAGATCACCGGCGGCATCGTCCTGCATGAAGGAAAGGTTGCCGAGATGGGCACGGGGGAGGGAAAGACCCTCGTCGCGACCCTGCCTTCCTACCTGAACGCCCTCGCAGGCCCGGTCCACATCATCACCGTGAACGACTACCTGGCGAAACGTGACGCGGGCTGGATGGGGCAGGTTCATCACGCGCTCGGCCTCTCGGTTGGTTGCCTTCAGAACATGGCGTCATGGGTTTATGACCCGGACCGGGAAGACAAAGGTGACGACTCGGACCCGTTCCGTTCCGTGACAAAGCGGGAGACCTACGCAACTGACATCGTGTACGGCACAAACAACGAGTTCGGGTTCGACTACCTCCGGGACAACATGGTCGACTCGGCAGAAGCGCTTGTGCAGCGCGATCTGAAGTACGCCATCGTCGATGAAGTTGACAACATCTTGATAGACGAGGCGCGGACGCCGCTGATCATCAGCGGGCCGGCGCGCGACTCGTCACAGGAGTACCAGCGCTTTTCTGTGCTCGCACGGCGACTGACGCAAGAGGAAGATTTCACCATCGACGACCGGACCCGGGCCATAAGCCTGACCGAGGACGGGATTGAGAACGTAGAACGGCAGTTGAATGTCGATAACCTCTACGACCCGGCAAACTACGAGCTGACCCACTTCGTGGAGAACGCCGTTCGCGCCGAGTTCGTGTACCTGAGGGACAAGGAATACGTCGTCCGTGACGGTGAGGTCCTGATCGTTGACGAAAACACCGGCCGCCTGATGATCGGCCGGCGTTACTCGGAGGGCCTGCACCAGGCGATCGAGGCGAAGGAGGGCGTCCGCGTTCAGCGGGAGAGCATCACCTACGCCACGGTCACACTCCAGAACTACTTCCGCATGTACGAAAAATTGTCCGGGATGACCGGCACGGCGGCCACCGAAGCGGAAGAGTTGAGCAAGATCTACAAGCTGGACGTGGTTTCCATACCGACCAACCGCCCATCGGCGCGGATTGACCGGTCTGACTTCGTTTACAAGACGGAGGTCGGCAAGATGCGGGCCGTCGTCGAGGAGATCGAACAGGAGTCGAAAAACGGCCGTCCGATTCTCGTGGGCACTACCAGCGTTGAGCGGTCCGAGGCTCTTTCGGACATGCTGAAACGAAACGGCATAGAGCATGAGGTGCTCAACGCCAAGAACCACGCGCGTGAGGCGACGATCATCGCCCAGGCGGGCCGTCCGGGCGCCGTTACCGTGTCCACCAATATGGCCGGTCGCGGTACAGACATCATCCTGGGTGGCAACCCGGAGGCGCTGAACATCTCAAAAGAGGATTGGCAGCCCGCCCATGACCGGGTTATCGAGCTCGGCGGACTTTACGTTATCGGGACATCACGGCACGAGTCGCGCCGTATCGACAATCAGCTCCGTGGCCGCTGCGGCAGGCAGGGCGACCCGGGGGAGACCCGTTTCTTCACGTCCACAGAGGACGATATGGTCAGGCGGTTTGGCGGCGACCGCATCAAGGGGATCATGAACCTGGTGGGCCTGGATGACGATGTGCCGATCGAGAATCGC
>JADFRU010000084.1:0-6944 GCA_022561115.1 Chloroflexota bacterium
CAGACGGGAATCCAGAAAACGCTTGAACAGCGTTCGTTGGAACGTTCAGATCGCACCGTCGTGACAGGCTGTGTCTCCGGTACCGTTGCCGCACGCGGGCTAGATTCCCGGCTACCCGGGAATGACGGCCCGCCCGAGGCCGGGTCGCCTGACTGGGAATCATGCGTCTCTTCTCCTCAAGAGGTGACCGTTTGGGGCCTCCGCCTACTCATGGACGGGCCGCTTGATCCTTCTCCCGTGGGAGAAAGAGGATTCCAGATACCGTCTTAGCTGGCGATCGTCTCGGGCGGGAGGTAGGCGTAGCCGGTGGGCCGGAGCCGGTCATCGTTCGGGTCCCAGTCCTGGACAAGCTCCGGTTTTCCGCCTTCTGCGCGTACGCATGACGGGTCTGACCGGTCCAGGCGGACACCGTGGAGCAGGTACAGGTCGAAGGGTTTGTAGGTCCGGGCGTGCTCGACGTCCGGGGGTGTCAGGAAGACCGGCATTCCGGGGCCGGCGGTGCCTTTTACGGCGACGTGCAACTCCGGACCGTCTTTGCGGGTGCATACCAGTTCATACGGCTGGCCCGGGTCGGCCACTTTCACCGACCACCCTGTCGAACTGTAGAAGGTCGTCGCTACGTCCAGAGCGCGCGTTTCCACCGCCCGCCGGCCCGATGAATCGTCGGCGAGGTCGGCCTCGATACTAGGTTCGCCATCGTCAGGCGCATCGCCGTCCCCGCTCGCGGATTCGCCGCGAGGCGCATCCTCTTCCTCTGCTGGAGATTGCGGTTCACTGATTTTCCAGGGTCCGGCGTTGTCGCGTGCATAGTTCTGAACGGCTTCGGTAAGCACGCCCTGGACATTGCCGTCAGGCGGGTAAGCGGCGATGCAGGGCAGGTTGAGATCCACGAGTGCGGCGCTGATGTTTGCCAGCTTGAACTCGATCCAATTCCCGGAACGGCCGTCGAGGACCTCTCGCAGCCCCTGTAGATACGTCGCAGGGTCGTACGACTCACCGTTCAGCTCACGCAGAAGCATGTCGAAGTATTCCGAGACTATCAGCCCGAGTTCATCGGGGTTCCAGTCGGGCATGCTGAACATCGAAAGGCTTCTCCCGTTCGTTACGTACTCGCAGACGCCGTGCCGCAGGCGCCGGGTGCGGGACTGTGCGTGGGCGCGCTCGGGTCCGAATAACCCGGCGCATGGGATCCATTTCACCAGCCGCCGGACCGGTCCGGGCGGGGATCTGGTGTGGGAAGGGGAAGTTTTCGGGTTGAGGCCGTGAGCGGACGAGCCAGATCAGGGCTGCGTGGACGCTGAAATATCCGGTCGCCCGGTCTGCCGGCGGGCTGGAGGTCACGACCTGCGATCACCGTTGGACGGGGTTGGGGCCTCCGTCAATTTGGCCCACGGGCCCGCGGGACGCAGCGACGCAAGACTGCCGAAATTCTCGCTGACACATGAAGGACCTGGGGCCGATGTACCGCCCGATCTTCGCTCCGATACCCGTGTTCTCGATTAAGGCAACACGAACGCAAAGGAAAACCGGCAATAAGCCCCTGTGAACGAGTCGTTAAAGACATATGAACGACTTATGCACGGACAGGGGGCCGGTGAACGGGAGATCCGGGCCTGTGATGGGCGCGCCGCCAGGGCGTTCCCGCCTGCCTTCAGCATGACTATGAACGGTCTCCTGCACGGTCGAATTGATCGTAATAACCGGGTTTAGGTCGTCGTTTCTCCGACTGATCGCCGTGGTTAAAGCCAGACACACCAACGCATGGACTGTCGTTGTCGCTAACCCAACGGTGCGATATCAATAAGTTGTGAACACCGGCTGCGGGTCGACTTTGCCGGGTTCACCTATATCCCTCGGCGCCGTCTTTGTCTCCTTCTTCGGCGTCGAGGACTGAAATTACTGAATGTCCGCCCGAACAACGAGCGGATCAACTACCCAGCAAGGTCTGCTGCTTTTGACATTCAAGAGATGTCGTTCTCCCCACGGAACACCGGTGAGCGTCAGCAGGAAGAAGAACAGGGGCCGGATTATGGATTCGGCGCTGGATGCTCCGACCGGCGAGTGCCGGACCTGCTGGGCGCGTGGCGATGCCGAGATCGACGCCAAGTCGATCGTCACGCCAGACACGCTGAGTGAACGGACGCAGCGGCTGGTCTTGCGGCTGCTGGTTCAAGCCGAAGAGGCCGCCGACCGGCGTGACTGGGACATGGTGGGAGAGTCAGCCCGCATGGTGCTGGCCGTGGATCCCTACAACGGGGACGCCCAGGCGTTGGTGTTCCTGGTGGCCCATGCAAGGACATCTGCTTTTGACGGTCCGTTCGACTTCCCGGTGCAGGGCTGGTAACGGACCTCATGGAGGCGGAAGTGACACACGGAATACGCAATCGGTTCTCCCGTAGAACCTCAACCGCGCTGATAACGGTGCTGGCAGCGATGGCTGCGCTGATCGTGATCACTATGTCCGCCAGCGCCGATCACGGAAGCGCAACGCTGATATTCACGGATGCCTCTGACACGCCGTCAGGTTACGTAGTGCTGCCGGGTATCGGCGATGCCGTGCAGGTCCGGGTCGGGGTGCATGACATCGGCGCCGACGCCGCGGACACGGTCCAGTTGAAGATCGTTCACGACCCGGCGGTGGTCTCGATCTCAAATCCTTCTTGCGTGGGTATTTATGCCGGCGGGTTTGGAACCGGGGCTCCCGTCAACCTCGATGGCGAGGCGAGCGGACTTCTCTGCGCCATTTCAAACGGGCCGCTCGGGGACAGCGGAGCCATCGTGGAGTTCACCCTGACGCGGACCGGGGCGGGCGATATAGAGCTGTGGTTCTCCCCGGACCAGCCGCTGCGCACGACATTCTTCGAGAACGGCGAGACGGTGGCCGTCGGCGTTTCAGCCCGGCTCAAGGTGCTATCCGAATACCCCCCGACGCTCGTATTCAGTCCTTCTATGGTCACGCTGGACAACATCACGGACTCAGTGGTCGTGACGCTGGAGGCGACCGGTATCGGCGTGGCCGCGGCAGACACGCTACAGGTCAATGTGATTCATGACGACCTGGTGATCCAGGTATCGAACCCGCAGTGTGTGGGGATCTACGCCGGTGGTTCGGTAATCCCGGCCGCACGTGTGGACGGTGACACCGCCACCGCATTTGGATGCTCTCTCGAAAACGGTCCGCTCGCGGCGGGTGGACCGGTAATGACGTTCACCGTAACCCGGATGGCAATGGGCGAGCCGGTGTTGAACGCGGGTACCGATGGCCCGTTCCGCACGGCGTTCATCCTGGCCGGGGACGTGATGACGACGGGAATGCCGACGGGACTCCAGATACTGGAGAACCACGCACCGGTCACAAATGGGCAGGCGGTCAGCACGGACGAGGATGTTGAGCTGGCGTTGAGCCTGTCGGTCAGCGACGACAACGGCGACCTGCTGACGTTCCAGTTCAACCTCGCCGGACTGTCCGGAGCGTTGTCCGGGGTTGCGCCCGATCTGACTTACACGCCGGCGCAGGATTTCAACGGCATAGATTCCTTCACGTTCAGCGTGTCGGACGACGAAGGCGCGTCGAGCGGGACCTCGACCGTGACGATCACCGTGGTGTCGGTAAACGACGCGCCGAGTTTCGTGACAGGCGGCGATGAGTCGGTCCTGGAGAACAGCGGCGCACATTCAACCTCGGCCTGGGCCGACGGGTTGGACGCAGGCGCCGCCAACGAATCCGGTCAGACCCTGACGTTCACGGTGTCAAACAACAACAACCCGTTATTTGCAATTCAACCGGCGTTGAGCGCGGCTGGAGATTTGACGTATGAACTCACGCCGGGGGTGAACGGCGCGGCGGCGGTTACGCTTCAACTCACTGACAACGGCGGGACTGAAAACGGCGGGATCGACGCAAGCCCGGTCTCAACCTTCACCATCACCGTGATCGCCGTGTTCGATGTCACCGGGGAGTTGTCGTTCCAGGGAGCGTTCACCGTCTCCGCAACGACAGCGATCGGCGCAAATGTGACCCTCACACCAGAGGGTGGCGAGCCTGTTTATGCGACGGCGGCGGTGTCCGGAGATGGCACGTTTGCGTTCGTCAATGTGCCTCTCGGAGCGTACCGCATCGCGGTTGCAGCGAACGGTTTCCTGTCA
The DNA here is from genome assembly GCA_022561115.1 of Chloroflexota bacterium. Taxonomy (GTDB): domain Bacteria; phylum Chloroflexota; class Dehalococcoidia; order Lucifugimonadales; family Lucifugimonadaceae. Next base: position 4,147 of record JADFRU010000084.1, read on the forward strand.
GTGGAGAGGGCGTCCCTCAGTGTGGCGTCGGACGTGGTTATGCCTGCCATCGAACTCAGGGGCGGCCTGGTAAACAACTCCGACTCGATTGTGGACGGCGCCGATGTGTCGCTGGTGATGGTTAGTTTTGGAATTACGACCGCAGACCGGACTGATGGTGCGCCCGGCAACTGGGTGGACATCAACGGCGATGGAGCGGTGAGCGCGCTGGATATCTCCATCACGATGTCTAACCTGGGGATGTTCGGTCCGCAGGCCTGGTAGGGGCCTCTATCCCCCCGGACGAAGGCCCGTTCCGCGCTAAATCCAGGGTCCTCCGCGTGTCGCGAACGTAGCGAGTGGCTACCGGACACCGGCCCGTGGTGAAGATCGTGAAGTCGGCGATCGGCCGCGGCGGCTTGACCGGTTCCGGGCGGGCGATGGACGAGTTCTTCCAGCTCTACCGCCGTACCGTGGCTGCCACTCCGGCGGCTGCGCCCCGCTTCATCGATACATAGCTCGAATCGGCCAGAAGGCCGCGGCGTAGAAGGTGACGGCGAGGTTTCCGCTGGCGTCCGCCTCGGCCAGGATTGCGTGCTGTTGCGATTTCGTACCGCTCCCCTTCATCCGGGGGTAACAGCCTCCATCTTAAAATACGTGCCTGCCGGGTTTTCCCGCCGTACTCAGCCTCTAGCCTCTGCCTGCGTTCGGGAGGTTCCGTGAAAAAACTCACTGCGTTGCTGATGTTTGCCGTCGCTTTTGTTATCGCGGGCCAGCTCTTACTTGAAGTGGCTCCGGCTCAAGCGCAGATCCTTGACCCGATGATCATTCGCGGGCGTGTCACGCTGGACGGCGTACCCACCAGCGCCAACGTGATCGTGTCCGCCTTTGGCCCTTCCGGCACCGCCCTGGCCTCCACTTTCACAGGGATATTTGGTGCGCCGGATGAGTACGAATTGCTGTTGGGTCTGCATACCGGGGTCGAAGCCGGTGAACTGATTACCGTGGACGCAGAACCCGGGCTGGGATTGCCCTTCAATTTTTCGCGATCGGTAAAAACCACGCTAACCAGCGGCGCCACCGTTACCGCAAACATCGCAACATTCACCAAAGTGCCGCCGGTAGTCCGGGTCCCCGAGGGCGGGACATCTTTCGCCTCTGTCCGGCAGTTCGTATCGATCAGCCCCAACGCCACGGCGACGCACTCCAACGGCTCCCCGGCTTCGGTTATCGGCGGGGGGATCGATATCCCTGCCATCGGCGGAGACCTGATCCTCCCGGTCGCTGTGCCGGAAGGTTTAACGCTGGAATCCCTCACAGACCCGGCCACCGGGCTGACGGTGGAACCGACGGCAGCCGGGGCGTTGTTGCGTATCCCCTTCACCGACGACACCCTGAACGACGCGATCCGGGTTCTCGTGGAAACGACGCCATTCCTGGGGAACGGAACGTCCGTGACGGCGCAGGTGACCGGCCTGAGTATTGATCTCCCGACGCGCAGCCGTGATTTCTCGGAAACATCGCCCGATGTCGGCGTGGGGTCCGTAACAGTCACGGGAGATATTTCAGCGTTCCCGGGCGGCGCGCTCCTCGAGATGCGGATCGAGGCGCTTCCGAATGAGGAAGTGCGCAGCGTGATCGACAATGAATTAGCGCGCGAGGAAGCGAGTGTCGCAGGCATCGCCTTTTCGGTTGAGTTCATTACGACGAAACTGGACACCGCGCTTCAGTCGGCGACGCTGCGGCTGGATGTGGGCAAGGCCTGGCTCGACGGGCACGCTAACGATTCCGTCGAGGTGTTCCGGAGTGCAGAGGACGGCTCGCTTGAGCGGTATGCGTGGATTCCGGTGGACCCGGAAGCAGACCCGGTACGGTTCGAACTCGTGTCGAACAATGGGCTGTCGACGTTCGTGATCGTGGCGGTGAAGAAGGCGATCGAGAACACACCAACCCCGGCGCCATCTCCGGCGGCGACATCCTCACCGCCTCCACCACCACCAGCGCCAACGTCCACCCCATCGCCGCTCGCGTCGGTGACGCCGGGTCCCCTGCCGACCGCCACCCGGGGACCGGCCGGCTCCACTGAGACGTCAGTATCTCCGTCAACGGCATCTTCAGTTGCAACCGCTGTCCCGGCGCCCACGGCAGCACCGGCTGCCACGGCGACGGTTGCTCCGGCGTCCGCCAGCGCCGTTATAGAGGGAGACGATGATGCTGACGGCGGCGGAGGGTCATGCAACTCCACCGGGTCAGGCGGGCAGGCCTCGCTCGGCGTCATCGGTCTGATCGTGTTCCCAATTGGCTTCCTGATTACACGACGTGTGTCAGGCGCGTGGGAACGGCGGTTTTGACCGCGTCATAACTGCGGCCGCGGCTCCGGACGCTACGGGGATGTGTGAACTTTTGCGTATGGACCGCTGGATTGCACGGCACGGACGCGTGATCAGACGGAAACGACGATAGAGACGCTGCGGGCGACGCCGTTCACACTTATGAGGACCTGTGCGTAACGCAGCACGTATTCCGGGTTTTCGTCTCGCCCTCAGATCAGAGCAGCGGGACAAGCGTTTCTTTGCCCCGGGCGGTCGATAATCCGCGAAGCAAATGAAGCAGCGGCGGTGCGTTCTTGAATCCGGCCGGGGGACTTGCATGATCGTTGGGTGACTTGCCTGCACACGCGTGCCACGCAAAGGTCGCCAGCGCCAGCGCTATCGAATCGCTTTGACGCGCGGTGGGCGTCTCGGATTCTGGGCGGCCTCCAGGTTGCGGGCTCGCGCTAACACCATCGGGAGCCTGATGTTGGTTGTTTCCGCCCTTTG
>JADFRU010000085.1:0-6918 GCA_022561115.1 Chloroflexota bacterium
CGAAGGGCCCGCGGCAGGTTCTCCGCTCTTTCTGAACGGGTGGGGAGTCATGATGCTGAACCAACAGCGGGGCGGCAGGCGATACGCCCTCTCGACCTCCGGCAGATCCCAGGACCGTCCCTGCGCGGGTGTCGGCCAGCGGCGACGGTCTACCGGCCCTCGGAACGTCTTTCCGGCGGGATGATCAGGACCGGGTGGCGGGCGGCGCGCACCACGCGATCGGTCACGGACCCGAGCTGCCAGTCGGCGCGGTTGGACCAGCCCCGCGTCGACAGGATCAGCATCGGTTCGTCCGATTCATCGGCGACCTTCAGCAGCTGCTCCTGAGGCGTGAGCGGACCGACGACGGTGCGGACCGACAGGCCGTCAGCGGCAAGTTGGTCCGCGACGCGTTTGACGTACTGTTCCGCGTGTTGCGTCACGGAACCGAAGTAGGTCGCAGCGCCGTCAAGCGAGTCCACGGGCGGGGTGGCGCGAACGATCACCATCTCCAGGTTTAGTTCCCGGGCGATATGGCGCGCCGGCGCGATGGAGCTGGCCGCTATCTCTGAACCGTCAAGCCCCACTATCACGGTCTTCAGGCCGCCCTTGGGCGCCTTCGATCCCTCGTCCTCGTCAGGCGGAACGATGAGTACCGGCGCCGGGCAGGACCGGATCACGCGGTCTGTCGTGATGCCCAGCAGGTTGGGCCCGGTGGCGGAACGCCCGCGCGTCGCCAGGACGATCAGTCCACAGTGACGTGCCGATGCGCAGGCAAGGATTTCCGCCGCAGCCTGGCCCTCCTGGATTTCCACCTCGACCGTGATGTCGTGTTCTTCAAGCTGGCGCTTTATCCCGTCAAGGTACTGCGCAATCACTCCGGCGTGCGCATCGCCGGTTAGCTCCACAGGCAGGTCTGACGGCGGTTCCGGTATGACGCCGAGGATGTTGATTTGAGCGCCGAGCATCACGGCGAGATGCTGGACATACGGCACGATCGAGGCGGCGGCCCCGGAACCGTCAAGCGGCAAGAGAAGCCTGTCCAGGTTGGCGTAAGAAATTGTCATCAGCTAATCCAGCATCCGCAGCGTCCGATCCCTGGTGAGAGACCGGGCGTGCCTGGGGATTCGTCCTCCCGGCATGATCCTCGTCAATTTAGAGTATCGCGTTGAACGGCATCACCGCTGCCCCTCAAGCGGCGGGAGTCGCGGACGCCAGAATACCGGCCGGCGGGGAAGCGAACCGCGCCGTTCGGACTCAATTTCCGGCCAGCGCCCGGCTCGATTCAGGCCACCCTGCGACGGCGGTTCGACAGGTAGTCAACGAGCAGGTAGTCGCCGAGCCGGTCAGGATCTGTGAAAAAGGCCCGGCCGCGATTGATGCGCGTCACGTAGTCGATGAACGCCGTCATGTAGCCGCTCCGTTCCAGCATGAAGGTGTTGATCGTAATCCCGGCCTTTGTGCAGTTGCGGACTTCCTTCAACGTCTCCGATATGGTCCGCGACGTGGGCGGGTAGTTGAAGAACGACATGCCGTTCTCCAGGTGCGCGGTGGGCTCGCCGTCCGTGACCATGATGATCTGGCGGGTAGCCGCCCTCTCCCGCAATAGCAGCTTCCGGGCGATCATCAGCGCGTGCTGCATGTTGGTGCCCTGCATCCAGTCGTTCGGCGTCGCCGTCGGCAGATCGCCCGGTTTCAGTTGAACGGCGTAGTCGGAAAATCCGACGATGAACAGGCGGTCCCTCGGGTATTTGGACTGGATCAGTGACTGCAGGGCCATGGCCACGCGCTTGGCGGCGCCCCAGCGGCCGAAATGGTGCATCGAGCTGCTCTGGTCCAGCATCAGGACCGTGGCGGCATCGGTTGAATGTTCAAGCTCATCCACCTCAAAGTCTTCGACCCGCATCTTCACCGGCACCCCTGCGCCGCCTCGCTTGACGGCGTTCGCCAGCGAGCGGTAAAGGTTGACGTCGAACGGCTCTCCGGGCTCGTACGGGAGCGTGGCGCCGGTCGTCTCGCCTCCGATCCCGCTTGTCTCGATCCGGTGACCGCCGAGGCGATCCTTTTGAAGGTTTCCAAACACCTCCCGGAGCGCCCGCTCGCCCATCTTCCGTATGGCGCGCGGCGTCAACTCCCAGCGCTCGCCATCCCGTTTGATATAGCCCTCCTCCTCCAGCATCCGGGCGATGTCCTGCATCTCTTCGAGCGCCTCCCGGGCGTCCTCTCCCAGAAGCCGTGCGAGCTCGTCCGGGTCGATCCCTTCAAGATCGCCGCTTCGCCCTGCGGCCTGCAGGTCAGACTCCAGCTCGTCCAGTTGCTGAAGCTCTTTCATGAGATCCATCGCATCGCCAAGCGACATCGGGTCGTCGCCGGAGAACGGATAGTTCTGCCCGCGCGTTGAGCCGGGCCGGAGTTCCTCCATCATCCCGGCGAGATTCGCCATCTCCTGCAGCGTCTCGTCGTCAAGCGCCGTACGCATCATCTCCATAAGCTGAGAGCGCGCCTCGGGCGACATGCTGCCGAGCATGGACTGTAACTGCCGCATCTGCTGTTCCAGCATGTCCAGCAGATCGTCCAGGGTTTCCGGCCTGTCCGGGTCAAAGAAGTGGCCGTACTGATCCATGAACGCGTCGAAGTCCGGTTCTCGGCCTTCCGCCCTTTCGCGGAGCATCTGATTCAGGGCGCGCATCATCTCGCGCATCGCCTGTTGTTGCTCGGGCGACATGTCCTGGAGCGCCTCGGAGGTGCGCTGCGCGAAGTTCTGCATCATCTTCTCGCGCAGTTGATCCAGCAGCTCGTTGAACTTTTCACGCGCCTCTGAGTCGATGAAGTCATAATCGGAGAGTTCACGAATGGCGCCCGCCGGGCTGTCCGGCAGTGAATCAAGCGTCTCGGTAGCGCGCTCAGCGCGCTGGTTGACGAACTCCATCAACCCCTGCAACTGCTCGCGCTCGGAAGGGATCGCGTACTCCAGCCTGTCGCTCGCGTCTTTCAGGCTGCGCTCAATCCCCCCGCGCTCCAGGTCTATGACCTGTTCCAGCTTCTCCTTGATATCCTCGATCACCGAGTCGAGGTCGTTGCTCTCAAGGCGCTCCCGGCGCTCCCGGGCCAGCCTCTTCATCATGTCCCGGAGCCCCTGCAACCGTTCGCCGTCAACGCCCTCCATGCCGTTACGGAACAGGTCTCGCAGGGCGCGCATCACATCGCCATGCTCAAACAGGTTGTCCGAGAGCGCGTTCATGAGTTCGTCCGCGCCCGGCCGGAACGGCTCCTGTGAGCCGTCCCAGCGTGAATAACGGAAGAAGACCATATCCTGTGCTACTCGCTGTCGCGCGGCCGGCGTCGGCGGCGGCGCGGCCGATCAGGGCCGTCGCCCAGATCGTTTCCGGGGTCGTTTCCGGGGTCGTTTCCGGGGTCGCCCGTAATATCACCAAAACGAATATCCATGCCATCCCGGAGAGACTGCGGCTGCGGTTTCTCGCGGTAGGTCACCCGGCCGTCGGAGGCTTCCCGGTTCAGGCGGCGGTTCAGGTGCAACCCTTCAAGCACGAACTCGACCGCCGACGCCACTTCATTCGGCGTGTCGTTCGCCTCCAGCCGGCGCAGCACCGGGCCGAGCCCTACAACCCGGCTTGCGGCGTTCACGTACTCTTCAGATCGGAGGTCCTGGCCGGCCTCAACGGTCGTCCCGGGATCGAACGACACCACGACGCCGTCGAGCTCTTCGGAGCGGAAGTGGCGGTCAAACACCCCGAGTACGGACCGCTTTACCAGTTCATCGATAAAATCCGTCTCGCGGCCTTCCTCGATGGTCTCAAGCTCAAGTTTGCCGCGGATCGAGGCGGTAAGGCTGGACAGGTCACTTACTCGAACGGACGAGCGGCCCTCTCCGTGGCGCAGCGCCCGGCGCAGTGCAGAAGCGCGAGCGGTCTCGATATTGGCGATCGTCATCCTGACCGACACACCTGACCGCTGGTTGATCTCCGGGCTGCGGCGGGCGAGCGAGGTGATCTCGCCGATGACCTCCGCCATGTACGGAGGGACGTGGACCCGCTCCTCGGAGGCGACGTATCGTGAGCGCTCCTGCTCGACGATCTTCAGTTCGTCTTCGATGCGTTCGGGATAGTGCGTGCGGACCTGGGCGCCGTACCGGTCCTTGAGCGGCGTGATGATGCGGCCCCGGTTTGTGTAGTCCTCCGGGTTAGCCGTGGCCACGATCAGGATGTCGAGCGGCATCCGGACCCGGTAGCCCTTGATCTGGATGTCCCGCTCTTCCATCAGGTTGAACAGCCCCACCTGGATTCGCTCCGCCAGGTCCGGTAGTTCATTGATGCAGAAAATGCCGCGGTTGGCACGCGGGATGAGCCCGTAATGGATAGTCAGCTCGTCGGAGAGGTAGCGGCCCTCGGCGACCTTTATCGGGTCGACGTCCCCGAGGAGTTCGGACATGGTGATATCCGGCGTCGCCAGCTTCTCCCCGTACCGGTCCTCCCGGGCCAGCCACTCGATAGGGGTATCGTCGCCCTGCTCCGCGACGATGTCTATCCCGGCACGGCTGATCGGGGCGTACGGGTCGTCGTTTATCTCCGAGCCCTTGATGATGGGAACGCGCTCGTCAAACAGCCCGGTTATCGCCCTCACCATCCGTGACTTCGCCTGGCCGCGCTCACCCAGGATGATCATGTCCTGGCCGGACAGAAGCGCGTTCTCAATCTCCGGGATGGTGGTCTTCTCATACCCCAGGATGCCCGGAAACAGTTCATCCCCGGATTCTATGCGGGCCGAGAGGTTGGCGCGGATTTCGTCCCTGATGGGCCTGCTCTCATAGCCGGAGGCGCGTAGCTCCCCGAGCGTGGATGGGAGAGCTTTGGACTTTCTTCTCCGAGGCATCGGCATCACCTCCAGACACGGGTATGTTAGACGAGAGGGAGGTTCCATACGCGGGCCATCTTATCCGCGCCCCGTTCGCGTAACCGGGGATACGCATCATCTCAGCCGGGAGATTGATGTCCGGCGATTCCCCGCCACGCACCGGAAACGCGAAGGCCAGCACGTCGTTGTGGTGCGATTCCGGTTGAATCCATGCGCGGATTCCATGCGCATCCAACGTTATTCATGTCCGTGTCATACGAACTCTTGCGATATTCACGAGAAATTCACAGTCCGGGTGCCATTATCGGCGCTGAAGGGGCTTGCGCTGCGCCCGGCGAGGATGACCGCATCCGTTCATGACGAACGGCACCTAATACCCAGACGGGTCTGACCGTCTGGTCAGTTAATTTTTGTCGCCGGGGTGACGCTCTAAAGAGCCCGGGAGGAGACTCACACGCACTGGCGTCGACCCTGAACATTCAGCAACAGCCTCCCGGTTTACGTTTGATTCGAACCGGCGGCCGCAGGTTTACGTATAACAAGACATGACCACGCTCAACCGATCTATAGAGAAACCCGAAGACTCTGAGGACCACAAGCCCTGGCGAATTGACCCGGACCAGGGCATACAGGCATGGGACGAATCCGAAGAGGCGACGACCGGAATACTTGAGAGTCGCGGGTTCACCGAGATTTCCCGGCAGGACGACTGGGACGCCAGCACGGACGTGGGTCGTCGAGAGGCGCAGCCCGACCTTCCCCCCGCCGACGCAGATGTACTGAACGACTCCGTTCGTATGTACCTGCGCGAGATCGGCAAGGTTGACCTGCTCAACGCCGCCGAGGAACGCACCCTGGCGCGCTCGATCGAGCTGGGTGATCGTCTCGTCACGTTTGAAGCGGATGATGAGGAAGGCGCGCAACAGGAGACGGCGGACGTGACGGCCGCTGTTCTCTCGGCCCTCGCAAGGTCCAACGACGTGGCTAACGCCATCGCCCGGTTCATCGGCGCACCCACGCCGGTAACGCTGTCCGCGATCACCACGGACCCGGACATCAGGTCACTGATCGATGGAATCCACAACGAGGAGCTGATCAACTACCTGTCGGACACGCTGACGATAGAGCCCGATGATGCGAAGGTCCGGGTTGCAGAGCTTTCAACCATCTCGGCGCTGCTTCCGCAGGGCATCGAGGTCCTCTGGGACGTGGACCCGCGCCTGGATGACATGGCAGACGTACTTGAGGACCACCCGGCCGCCGGAGCTCTCAAGCCGCACTCCGCCTACCTCGCGCGCTTCTACCGGCACATCGAGGACGACGCGGACGCATCCCGCCTCCACCTGGGCGAGGCAAATCTGCGCCTTGTCGTCAGCGTGGCCAAGAAGTACTCCGGGCGCGGCCTGTCGTTGCTTGACCTGATCCAGGAAGGAAACCTGGGCCTGATTCGCGGCATCCAGAAGTTTGATTTCCGGAAAGGTTTCAAGTTCTCCACCTACGCGACGTGGTGGATCCGCCAGTCGATCACAAGGTCCATCGCTGACCAGGCTCGCACGATCCGCATCCCCGTCCACATGGTTGAGAGGATCAACAAGCTGGCCCGGACACGACGCCAGCTCGCCCAGGAGTTGAACCGCGAGCCGAACGCGGAAGAGATCGGCGAACGTCTGGGAATCACGGCCGAACGGGTCGGGCAGATCCAGAAGATGTCACAGGACCCGGTGTCGCTGGAGACGCCGGTCGGAGCCGGCAACGAGAGCCAGCTAGGCGACTTCATCCAGGACCGGTCAATCCCCGACCCGGCGGATGTGGCGACAACCAACTCGCTCCGGGAACAGATCCACGATGTGCTCGCAACGCTCACCGATCGTGAGCGCCACGTCCTTGAGCTCAGGTTCGGGATTGAGGACGGGCGCGTGTGGACCCTTGAGGAGATCGGTAACGAGCTCCATGTAACAAGGGAGCGGATTCGACAGATCGAGCGGAAGGCGTTGACGACGCTCAGACGGGCCGAGTTCGATTCCGACCTGCGCGCTTTTCTCAAGCGCTAACACCCGCCTGCTGGAA
>JADFRU010000086.1:0-6892 GCA_022561115.1 Chloroflexota bacterium
GTCACAATCCCGGCACGGCTCCTCACGGAGTTCGTCAACCAGCTTCCCGACGACAAGATCGAGATCGACCTCGTGGACAGCCCGAAGGGCGTCTCCATCCAGTGCGCCCGCTTCAAGGCCAACATGAACGGCACGGACGCTGAAGAGTTCCCGCCCATCCCAACAGTTGAGGACGGGACGACGGTCTCTGTCCCGGCTGACCTCCTGAAAGGCGCCATAGAGCGCGTCGCGTTCGCCGCCGCCACGGAAGACTCCCGCCCTGTATTGACCGGCATCAAGGTGGAGATCTCGGGCAACAAACTCACCCTCGCCGCCGCGGACGGGTTCCGCCTGGGCGTCGAGACGTTGCAGCTTGAGACGGGCGTTGATGAGGACATGGGCTTCATCGTTCCCGCAAAGACGATGCAGGAAGTGCAACGGCTCATCGGCGACCGGGCCGATGATGTGACGATCACCGTCACCGAGCCAGCCAGCCAGGTACTGTTCAAGTTTGGCGATATAGAGATCGTGTCTCAGCTGATCCAGGGCACCTTCCCGGACTACGCAAAGCTGATCCCTGCCACCGCCGGCACAACTGCCACCGTGAAACTCCAGGACTTCCTCCAGGCCACGCGGGCAGCGGCCATCTTCGCCCGCGACGGCAGCGGCATAGTGCGCCTGATCGTGAGCCCGGGACAGGACGGCGCTCCAGGCAAGGTGACCGTAGAGGCGCGCGCAGAGGAACTGGGCGACAACAAGGGCGAGTTCGAAGCGATAATCGAGGGCGACGAGGCCAAGGTCGCGTTCGATAGCCGTTACCTGCTGGACGTCCTCAGCGTACTCGGGAGTGGTGACGTCACACTTGAGACCACCACGCCATCAAGCCCCGGCGTGATCCGTGCGACGGACCGTGAGGGCTACACGCACGTCGTAATGCCAATGTTCGTCCAGTGGTGATCCCCAGCGGTGATTCCCAGCGGTGACCCAGGGTCACCGGCCGAACCTGAAACCCGGCTAACTACAACAGCAAAGACGAACCCGCGACGCCCTCCCGAACAGGAATCGCCGTCCGCTCTTGATTGTGGACGCCGAAGTCTTCCACGCGCCCGGCGGGCGATCGTAACGGCCTCTGTCCTGCAGGCTTACAGGGACAGTTGGACGGCTACAGGGCAGTGATCGGAGCCCGTAACGTCAGAAAAGATCGGGGCCGCCGTCACCATGTGCTGGAACCCCGTGTTGACGAAGAAGTAGTCCAGCCGCCAACCGACGTTCCGGGCGCGTGCGCCGGACCGCTGGCTCCACCATGAATACTGGTTAGCCGAGTCGTTAAACATCCGGAACGTATCGGCAAACCCCGCACCGATCAGCTCGTCCATCCAGGCCCGTTCCTCCGGGAGGAACCCGGACGTCTTTGAGTTTTCGCGCGGCCGGGCGAGATCGATCTCACGGTGTGCCGTGTTGAAGTCGCCACAGATGACCAGGTTCTTGCCATCTGCAACCAACTCCCGGGCAAACTTCAGGAAGCGCTCGTAGTACCGCATCTTGTAGTCGAGGCGCTCCGGTGAGCTTCGGCCGTTTGGAAAGTACACGTTTGCGAGGATGAACTCGCCAAAGTCGGCGATTAAATGCCTTCCTTCATCGTCGAACTCCTGGGCGCCGAAGGACGCCTCAACCGACCGCGGCACGACCGGGGTTGATCCCGAAACCCTGGAATACAGGGCGACTCCGCTGTAACCCTTCCTGGTGGATGCGTACGAGAAACGAGACTCGTAACCGGCGATGTCCCTGAGATCATCGGGGAGCGTATCGTCGTTGACCTTCGTTTCCTGGAGAGCGAGCACATCCGGCTGCGTTTCCTGCACCCATTTGAGGAAGCCGCGCTTCTGAATGGCACGAATCCCGTTGACGTTCCAGGACACGATGTTCAACGCGCTTACCTCGATTTCACATTCACGAGCGGCAACCGGTGGGCCGCCGGATCACACAGCTTATGCGCCTGTGGGCAGCCACGCCGCACCTGCGCCCCTGTCCTGCATGCACGGCGCATGCCCCGCTCAGGTGGCGGCAACCGGCAACCGGGGGCCTTGAAACATCCTGCTTGCCTGACACCTTCGGTTCACCAACTGCGCCGGGCTGGTCGTTCCCCACGAGCCGGCGGGTGCGCCTCGCGAGAGGCCAGTACCCAAGAATGGGATGTACCTGCCGACACATCGAGATCCCGTCTGAATTCTGGGCCTCTCCGTTGGCGGAAGGACGACAGGCGTGCAGCGGAAGCATGGCTGAAGGTCAGAAATAAGACCGGACAAGTAGATGAATCTTCTTGCCAGAGCAATCGGGCTTGTGAAAAAGAGCCAGGGGCCGGATCCTCGAACGGATCGCGACTCCGAGTCGAGCGAACCGCCGGTCATAGTCCAGGCAACGCCGGCCGGAGCGGATGCGACCACCAGCAGCACCAACACATGGCAGGGCAGACCTGCCTCGCTCGTGGACCTGTTCTTTGGTCGTGATGAAGCGCTTAAAGCGATCGCAAAGGGCTTCAGAAAAGACCGGGCCGTGGCGATATCAGGCCCGTCCGGCATCGGCAAGACGCGTCTCGCTGCCGAGTTTGCGCACAGGTCTGAAGCTCCCGGTTTCTGGACCACCGCCGGCGCGAGCCTGGACGAAACGCTCGCAGCGCTCGCCCCGGCGCTGTATCTGCGGATAGACGGCCGGACCGATAGCGAGGTCGCTGTCGACGTGCGCCGGCTGCTGGATGCGTTCCCGGGGACAACCGTCTGGGTGATCGATAACCTGCGGGACGCCGCCCAGGCCGGGCCGATTCTTGCCGCGTGTGGCCAGGTGCGGCCGCTCATAACCCTGAAACTGGATGCCGGGAAACTGGATGCCGGGAAGGCGGACGCAGACGGAAAACTTCCTGACGAATTCACACGCGTTGACCTCGAACCGTTGAAACCCGGGGCGGCCCTGGAACTGCTGGGCGCACGTAGTTCCCAGAACACCCAGAACGCCCAGAACACTCAGGCATCGGGACCGGCGGACAATCCCGATGCCGTGGATCTGGTGGAGTACGTTGGCCGATTGCCGGTAGCGGTCGAACTCCTTGGCGGATTGATCTCGGAGGGCGACTCTCCGGCTGATCTACTCGCCGAGCTGCGGAAGACCGTCGTAGACGCACCGGACGGGCATGACGCCGACGATGAATCGGGGCAATGGAGCCACATCCTCGCCGCGTCCGCCATCACGCTGTTCAGATTGCCGGGCCCGGTGCTGCGGCAGATCGGGCCACTGGCGTTCGCCGGTGACGCTCCGATGTCAAAGGGCATGGCCGGATCGCTCGTTTCCCTTGAAGGCGATGAACTGCTCGATATGTTCCGGGCGTGCAGCAGACGATCGCTTCTCACATGGCACGGCGAGTCCGTGCGAATCCACCCGGCCGTCACCGCCGCCATCTCCAGCCACAGTCAGGCCGGGGGTGTCGGCAGATCGATCAAGCGAGCCATTGGCGGGAAGAAGGGCGCCGGGGACCTCGAAACCGCCCTCAGGCGGTCGAGACGAAGGCTGGCGCTATCCAATCGCAAACCTGGCGCCGATCTGCGTAACGATATCGCCCACTACGATCAAATCCTGGCATTCGCTCGAAAGAAACTGGACGCCCAACCGGATACGCATTCAGAACTGGACGGCATACGCGTCGAGTTCGTCGGTGAGCTGGCGGTTGCGTACCACACCCTCGGCAGGGCGAACGCCGCCATTGCCCTGACAGAGGAATCCCTGGAAGCGCGTGAAGAGTCGCTCGGCATAGACCACCCCAGCACCATCGCAGCGCGCAACAACCTGGCATCGGTTTACCAGTCCGCGGGCCGGGTCGGTGAAGCCGTCGCCGTTCACAAGAAGACGCTGGCCGAGGCGGAGAGGAGCCTTGGCCCTGACCATCCGACGACACTCGCCAGCCGCCAGAACCTTGCAACCGCGCATCGGGCCGCCGGGCACGTCAACGAAGCGGTTCCCCTGTACGAGAAGGCCGTAAAGTCACAGGAGCAACTGCTCGGGCCGGAACATCCGGACACCCTCGCCGGCCGCAACATGCTGGCCTCCGCCTACCAGGCGGCGGGGCAGATACACCAGGCGGTGCCTCTTTACGAGAAGACGCTCCAGTTGCGTGCCCGGATCCTCGGCGACGACCATCCAGATACGCTCACAACACGCGGAAACCTGGCGACGGCGTACCAGTCGTCGGGCAGGCTGGGGGATGCGCTCGAGCTGTACGAAGACGCCCTTGAGGCAAGGACACGGGTGTTTGGCGCTGAAGACCGCGGGACTCTAACAGTCCGTAACAACCTGGCCACCGCGTACCAGTCTGATGGGCGGCTCAGCAAGGCGATGAAGATGTACGAGGAGACGCTTGATGCGCGCACCCGCACCCTCGGCGAGGAGCACATCGGCACGCTGACCAGCCGCAACAACCTCGCCAGCGCCAATCGCGCCACGGGCAACCTGCGCGACGCCCTCATGATGTACGAGCAGAACATCGTTGACCGGACCAGAATCCTTGGCCCTGAGCATCCAAAAACCCTCACAAGCATGAACAACGCCGCCACGGTCCGGAGTGACATCGGGAACGTGGAGGAGGCGGTTCCGGCGTTTGAGGAGGTGCTTGAGGTTGCGGAGCGGGTACTCGGCAAGAGCCACCCGATCTCTGTGACGTGCACCGCCAACCTTTCGGCCGCTTACCGCGTGATGGGACGTTACGAGGACGCCCGGCGGATTGAAGGGGACAGTGAACAGGACCCGGACCGTTAAGCCCAGCGCGCGTGGGTTCAGTAACTATCTCAAAAACTTTCGCCGCGTAAGCATGATCGCCTCCAACAGCCAACGCATCGTAGGGGCCGCTGACTACCGGCCCGGGCGGTCCGGTGGGTATGGAGATGACCAGTCGTACCGGAAAGGGCGGATAGTCATTCGCCCCTACGGCGTAGCTGTGAAACGGTCTCGAAAGCTGCCATCCGGTGCGGGAGAAGGTTTTGAGATAGTTACTGAGCCGGCTAAAGGTTGAACCCGGCGACGGGCGTGGAACGGCGCTTGCTGACGGCGCGCACCTCGTTAAGCCTGCGGAACATGGCGGGATCGATCCAGATCATGCCCCGGCAAGCGGACCAGAGAACCTCGATGAACTTTTCGGTGTCTTCGCAGGTCCCCGTCGTCACCATGCTCCAGACCGAGCGGTAACCGACCAGTCCGCTGAGCTCGTCTCCGTGCATCGGTGGGAGAACCAACACGACGGCCAGCGCCGGGATATTCTTCTGAAGCGCTTTCGCCAGCTTTGTCGCCGGGGCCACGAACTCGGGATCCACGGTGCTCACAAGGACGTCAGCCGAGTGAACGCGGGCGATCTCCACCACGTTTACGTCCGCTTCGATTTCGCCGACGACCGTGAACCGGCCATCGGTCTGGATTCGCTTGACGACTGAACCGCGCCAGTCATCGGGACCGGCGACAATAACGCGTAGGACCTGATCGGCTGTCGCAGCCTCGTTCTTCTTATTCTCACCGGGCACTGCACGTCGCTCCCGAAAAGATGAAGGTCCGGATTGGACCCCCTGTGTTCCGATGCTTCGATCATCGCCGTTCCAGGCCGGTGGCAAATAGCGTTCCGCCCGACCCTCCGGGGTGGTTCTCACCCAGAAACGACCGATGCACGCACACAGTTACAGCCCGGCGTGACCGGAGTTCTGCCCGGTGTGTGCTGGAGGCGTTTCAACCGGCGATGCCGGGATCCGAAAGCTCCCAGATCAACACCTCGGCGCCGTTGAGCCCCGCCGTGAGCGGCGGGCTGCCCGCCGCCGTAAGCCGCACTGCGTCTCCTTCATTCAGCGGGCCAGCGCCGTCAAGAGTCACCTCTCCTCGCGCGACGTAGATGTGCACGTACGGCGCGTCGGGAACGCCAACGCGCTTGCCGGGAGCGAGCCGGCCGCCCCACAGGACAGCGCCCTTCTGCTGAATCCTGATCGCTGAGTGATCGTCACGCCCGGAAGCGATCGGGAAGAGGTCGCCGGACGAAAGCTCGGTCGTAACGTCGAGTTGCTCGTAGCTCGGGTCCACCGACTCGGTGTCAGGCAGCACCCACATCTGAACGAACCGCGCGTTCTTATCTTTCGACGGGTTCATCTCCGAGTGGTAAATGCCGCGGCCCGCGCTCATCCGCTGCGCCAGGCCGGGATAGATGATGTCGTGATTGCCCACGGTGTCCGTGTGCTCAAGCTCGCCGTCGAGGACCCAGGTCACGATCTCCATGTCACGGTGTGGGTGGGTCTCAAACCCAAAGCCGGGCTTGACGATATCGTCGTTGCTCACCAGTAACAGGCCGTGGTTCTGATTGGCCGGCTCAAACGCGCCGCCAAAGCTGAAGCAATGCCGGGACTCAAGCCAGTACGTGTCAGTCTCAAGCCGCTGGGCTGCGCGCTTTATCTCGATCCGTGACGTTTCGATCATTGGACGGTTCCTTAGTTCAGTTCGCGGGGTTTGCCGGCCTGTGACCGGCCCCGTGCCGTTTCTGATTTCGATAGTGTCACTGATAGTTGCGGTTGCAATTATTGCACATGCAACTACTTTCCTGCTACGTTGGATTCATGACTACCACCAGAGATGCCCGGGCCCTGCTTGTCTGGATCGATTTCCTTCGCGCTCATCAGGCGCTTACTGACCTCATGGAGGCGGAATTACGACGTGAGCGCGGGATGTCGCTTGGTTGGTACGGCGTCCTGCTCAACCTGTCCGATGCGACGGACGGGCGGCTGCGGTTGCAGGAGCTGGCCGCCAGGCTGATCCACAGCCGGAGCGGCCTGACGCGGAGACTGGACAGCATGGAAAAGGCGGGACTGGTGAGGCGGGAGCCGGTACCCGGAGACCGGCGTGG
>JADFRU010000087.1:0-6890 GCA_022561115.1 Chloroflexota bacterium
TTCGGCCCGCAAATGGCTGCCTGATAAGAGGGGTAATATTAGCGCCATGCACAAGAAGCTCGCCTATCACACGATGTGTTCGTTCTGTGGCATTTACATGTACAAATCCGCCTGTGTCGGTAAAAATACCTGTGAGTAAGCATGTGGCAATAGATGGAGTAAGCGTAATACTTCGGTTGCGAAAAAATGCATAGAGTAGCTCGGCGGTGGAGGAGACCGACGTATTGATAACTCGCACATCGCCCCGCTGACCATCTTCCGGATGATGGTCAAAGGTTACAACACGAGCCCCTTCCCAATACTCTTCTGGGATTTTCAAGCGTCGTACCGATCCGTAATCAAGCCCGATAATAAGATCGGGAAACCAAGAAATACTGTGGTGTATTTCCTCAACTCCCGGCAAAAATGAAAGAAACGAGGGTATTGGATCGTGTGAGTACATCACCACATCTCTGTCGGTCGCCCGAAGCGCCTCCCCTAGCGCAAGCATGGATCCTATGGCATCGCCATCTGGTGTCTCGTGAACACCAATAACAATAGAGGAGCTTTTTTCAATTTCTCTGTGCGCACGTTCAAACAATACCGAGTGATTACTCATTAAGAGGCGTTTTCTTTTCTTTGGTAAATAGTTCTAACACATCCCCTTCTTCAATGCGCGCGCTTCCTTCAAACAACACGCCAATCTCCTCTCCCTTTGTCCCGCGCTTCGATAACCTCGCCCGTGTTGATGTCGACAGACGGCAGCGGATCGGTCATCGTGGCGATCGGTTTGATGGCGACGTGCACAACGATGGGGTTGCCGTTAGACATTCCGCCTTCGATGCCGCCCGCCTCATTAGTCGTCTGTCGGAATCGCCGAGGGTCGTCCGGCGCCGGGACTACAACGTCATGGACCTCACGGCCCGGACGCCTGGTGTTGGCAAACCCGTGGCCGATCTCGACGCCTTTGACGGCGTTGATGCTCATCATCGCCTGCGCCAGCCTGCCGTCCAGCTTCCGGTCCCACTGAATGTGGCTGCCCAGTCCCACCGGGACGCCCTCTGCGACCACCTGGAATATGCCGCCTATGGTCGTCCGGTCCGCCTTCGACGCGTCGATTGCGGCCCGAAAAGCGTCCGCCGCCGCCGGGTCGTCCGTCCGGACGTCACACTCCTCGACAACGTCCCAGTCCACCTCGGGCGCCGGTGCGCCGGACGCCCTGACCGAGCCGATGCTCACGACCCGGCTGTGGATCTCGATCCCGAGTTCGTCAAGCAAGGACCGCGCCACCGCGCCCGCCGCAACGCGAGCAGCCGTCTCACGGGCCGAGGCCCGTTCAAGTACGTTCCGCATGTCGTGCGCCATGTACTTCAGCGCGCCCGGGAAATCGGCGTGACCCGGCACCACCCGGGTGTTCTCTTTACGGTCCACCTCTGGACCTACCGGGCCGACGTCCATCGCACCCTGCCAGTTGGCAAAGTCCTTGTTCTCGATAGTCATCGCGACCGGGGATCCCAGCGTCATGCCATGCCGCACGCCGCCGCGGATGAGGGCGTAGTCGGTCTCGATCTTCATCCTGCCGCCGCGGCCGTAACCGCGCTGGCGTCTCGCCAGTTGCGCGGCGATGTACTCCTCGGTGAGCGACACACCGGCCGGCACGCCCTCAACGATGATGGTCAGGCCGGGGCCATGCGACTCACCGGCGGTCAGAAATCGGAACATTGCTCACCTGGAACACCCGGGATGACCGGGAGGTTACGTAAATATCTCAACAGTCCCCTCTCCCGCGCAACCCGGCGACCGGTAGGCGCTGCCGGTGCGAGAAGTAGAAACCCACCCTCTGCGGCATCGGTGATGATCGCCGGGGTCAGCGTTTCAGGGTTGCGTACGCCCCCGGCACATAACAAGAACGCCAGTCACCGGCAACGCCGATTCATTCTACGCAGGCGCGGAACGCCAGTGCGTCACACCGCATCCGGCCGGTGCGATGGGATTCACCATGTACATCTGGAACGCTGAGGGTCTGAGGGTGGCCTGCGATCCGGCTGACCTGACGGTGGTTGTGGGCGATGGCCAGCCTGTAACGCATTCCGTTCCGCTGCTGGCGAACGAGCGTTACATGACGATCACCAATGACGGTCTTGAGATTATCAAGATGGTCATTAACGGAACCGTTGTTCAGTACTCGGTCAACGGGCAGGGCGGCGCCTCCATGCCGTTGTATGGCCAGGCCGATTACGACATCGGCGAGTACCTGGTACCGGGAGACAACACGATCGAGATCACGGCGCACGGGCCCGGTGACGGCAGTGCAAGGATCACGATCCACGACTAAACAACAGCGCCATAAGGGCGCATAGCAAAGGCTTCAGCCGGGACCCACGTTCGATCAATCGGGCATGGGTCCCGGCTTCGTGAACGAGCGGGCTGATACTGAACGGGATTTCCCCCGGGATCTCCCTGAGCCATTCAACGCCGGGCGCCCGGCGCGGTCGGTTGTTGTCGTTTACGCCCCTGCATAACCCCGGGATGAGCGAACGCCCGGGCCAGGCAGGACGTCCCGGGAGAACGCGGAACGGTTGATCGTTATCGCGCGTCCGGCCCTGTATATTGCCCGTGGTCATCATCTGATGGCGCGTTCGACGGAAAGGGGTACGGACCTTGTCCATCATCCAGCGAAGAGTCTTTTACGGGAAAGTCGGCTCGGCCGAAAATCTGGTGACGTGGGCGACCGAAATGTACGACGTGCTCCGGATAAAAAATCCTGACCTCTCATATCGGGTTCTTTCGGACTACCAGAGCGGTCAGACCGACAGGGTTGTCGTCGAAATCGAGCTTGAGAATATGGCTCAACTGGACGAACTGCTCGGGAGGACGATGTCAGACCCGGATACTCAAAAACGCTTCATGGCGGTGTTCGAGCGGCTGGAAGCGTTAATAGACCGCGCCGAAGTTGAGCAGTGGACTATCCACTAGTTCCTGCCCCTTATAACCGGCCAGGGACGGGCGCATGACTATCTCGCAAACTGACGGAGGCCCGTTTCAGCGTTACCGGCGCAGGAACGGGCCTCGCCGGTCTGTCATGAGTGGCCCGTCACCGCAACCGCCGTCTACTACGTTTCCGGGAACCGGGACCGCAGGCGAAAGACGCCCGGAGGGTTCCAAACGATATTCCCCGAGAGACTGATGCGCAGCTTTCGCCCGTCCGAAACGCATCGAACTGTCTACCCGTCGCCAACGAACGCGAACCGGGCCCGGGTGTAACGCGCCCGAGAGACATGCACATCATTCGCCGTTACCCTGCAACAGACCTGGCAACAGACCTGGCAACCGACCATCAACTAAAGGCCGCTAACGACACAAAGGAACACACATGCCGCGTGAAGCCCGGGGCGTAATTGCAGGTGGCAAGGGAGAGCCGGTCCGGCTCGAGACGATCATCGTGCCCGACCCCGGACCCGGCGAGGTCCTCGTTCGCGTGCAGGCCTCCGGGGTCTGTCACACCGATCTTCACTACCGTGAAGGCGCAATCACGGACGACTTCCCGTTCCTGCTCGGCCACGAAGCCGCCGGGGTAATCGAGGAGGTTGGCGATGGCGTCACCAGCCTGGAGCCGGGCGACTACGTCATCCTGGCATGGCGCGCACCGTGCGGAACATGCCGGTCGTGCCTCCGGGGCCGGCCCTGGTACTGCTTCGACAGCAAGAACGCCCGGCAGCCCATCACGCTGGCTGATGGCACCCCTCTCTCCCCGGCGCTCGGCATCGGCGCATTTGCTGATTTTACGGTTGTGGACGCCGGGCAGGCGGTGAAAGTTAACCCGGCGGCGCGCCCGGCGGCGGCAGGGCTGATCGGGTGCGGAATCATGGCGGGCCTCGGCGCCGCGCTCAACACGGCAAAGGTCGGTCGTGGTGACTCGGTGGCCGTCATAGGCTGTGGCGGAGTCGGCAACGCGGCCATTGCCGGCTCGCGGCTGGGGGGCGCTCACACCATCATCGCCGTCGATATAGATGACCGGAAACTTGCCTGGGCGAAGGACTTCGGCGCAACACACACGATCAATGCCACGAACATCGACCCGGTAGAGGCGATCCGCGATCTGACCAACGGAAACGGAGTAGACGTAGCCATCGACGCGGTCGGCACGCCGGAGACCTACCGGCAGGCGTTCTATGCGCGCGACCTGGCGGGAACGGTGGTGCTTGTCGGCGTCCCGAGTCCGGAGATGAAGATCGAACTGCCGTTGATCGACGTTTTCGGCCGCGGCGGCGCCCTCAAGTCGTCCTGGTACGGCGACTGTTTGCCGACACGCGATTTCCCGATGTTCATCGACCTGTATCTGCAGGGGCGTCTCGATCTCGACCGGTTCGTTTCGGAGACGATCGCCATCGACGAGGTGGAAGAAGCGTTCGCCAGGATGGAGCGCGGCGAGGTGCTCAGGTCTGTGGTGGTGTTCTGATCCCATTTCGGCCGGGATGAAATCTTCAAACGATGCGCCACGGCGCCGTTCCACTCCGCGGTCTGCGTCCAACACTCGTCGCCGGTCGTGGCGGTCACTCCCCGGAAGACCCACGATTCCCGGTTATGCGACCCGGCCCCCACCACCCCGTCATTCCCGTGTAAACGGGAAGCTAGCGCGATCGTGCGTCCGTCGTTTTCGCGGACCGTCCTTCCCCGGAAGGACTCCCTCTCCCTCATCCATTCGGCTCAACTCAGGGCCGGCTCTGCGCCTTCTCCCGATTAAGCGTCCGCGATGCGGGGTGTCTGGTGTTTCGATGATCGAAGCGACGGTTCACTATGCCCCAATTTCCTGAGTTCTCGGGAAAGACGGGTGGGTTAACAAGGCGACGACACGCCATAACGATCTTCCCCGGGAAAGGCTGTCTGCCCTGGCGCGCCGATATCCGATTCACGCCAGTCACGACTCCTCGGCCGGACCGGAATCAGGAATCATGGGTGGAAACACGGGGATGTAGGTCATACTGCACATTCCCGGAAACGTCCGGTTCGCCACCGGGGAGAAAGTGGGGAAGAAATGTCCGATAGGGTCGACGCCAACGCACTGCCCAACGACAAGTTCGGGTTCCGAATCTACGGGGTCATGGCGCACCTCCCGGAGCCGCAGGCCAGCGAGGTCCGGCAGTTCCACAGGCTGATCGGCGCGGACGACCTGGCCACACAGCCGCACTGCTCGATCGACAACTTCTGGGGCCCGGATGATCTGGACGCGGTCAAGGCCGCGCTGGCGGGCGTCGCATCGCGCCATCCGCCGTTCGAGTCGAGCATCGACTTCAACGACCTGCGATCGGGGGACTGGGGCTACGCCTACAGTCTGTTTCGTGACGGCGGCCACTTTGCCCTGCAGGCCGATGTCGAGCAGGCGCTCGTCCCTCTGACAAAGCGGCTGAGGCCGACAGGCCAACCGTACTGGCCGCACACGACGATGGTGCTCGATATCAAACCGCAAGAGATTCCGCTCGTCGAGGCCAATCTGACGAACCTGGATATGTCCGGACTGATGCGATTTGAGTCAATCGAGCTAATAGGCCGGGTGGGGCCGTCGCGCGGTGGCGAGTACAGGGTCCTGTCATCCTTCCCGCTGACCGGCTAAGAGGGTGGCACACACGCGGCGTCCGGCACTCTCGAACGTCTGGCTAGGATGGAAGCGAGTTGGTTGTGGGTGGACGTCCAAGGGGACGAAGACCCGAGGGATTCTTCTCCTTCCGCGGAAGGATCAAGATGAACAAGATGGGTTTGTGGTGCATTCCGGGCGTGCCGGTTTATCTGTCGCTTTACCCGGGCCCAATCGCTATCTGACGCCTCCGCGAGACGTGCGGTCCCCGGCATGACAAGCAGATCTGACGGCGTGATCGCCCTCCTCCGGTGCGCATCGCCCCACTTGCCGGAATAACATGGCTCCGGTGCGGATAGCGGCCGTAGATGGCTACGTAACTTCATCAAACCCCGCTGCCGGTAGACTCCTAACCGGATCCAACCCACCGCCCTTACCGGCAACAACATCAGGAGAGAATGGATGGCCCTGTCAAGGCTGCTCGTGGCGAATCGCGGAGAGATCGCTATCCGAATCATGCGGGCGGCAGCCGACCTCGGGATAGAGACAGTCGCCGTCTACCCGCAAGACGATTCCCGGTCGCTCCACGCTTACAAGGCTGACGAGACGGCCATCCTTCCCGGCGCCGGGGCGCGGGCCTACCTGGATATCCAGCAACTGGTCGAGAGCGCGAAAAAGACCGGCTGTGACGCCGTGCATCCCGGTTACGGCTTCCTGGCGGAGAACGCAGGGTTCGCCCGGGCGCTCGATGAAGCCGGGATCACGTTTGTAGGGCCAACAGCAGAAACCCTGGACCTGTTTGGCGATAAGGTCCGAGCGCGCGAACTGGCGGCGAAACTTGGCGTGCCGATACTGCCCGGCACGACAGACGCTATCACCATCGACGACGCACACGCGTTCTTTAAATCGCTGCCGCCCGGTGACGCCATGATCCTCAAAGCCGTGGCCGGCGGCGGAGGCAGGGGCACCCGCGCTGTGCTCAACGCCAGTGATATTGCGGACACCTACGAGCTGTGCAGCGGAGAGGCGCTGGCCTCTTTCGGCAATGGCGACCTCTACATAGAACAGTTCATCCCGCGCGCCCGGCACATCGAGATACAGATCCTCGGCGACGGCAGCGGCGAGGTCGTCCACCTGTGGGAGCGGGAATGCAGCATCCAGCGCCGCTTCCAGAAGATCGTCGAGATCGCACCCGCGCCGGGCCTCCCGGAAGGACTCCGCGACCGGATCATTGAGGCGGCGTTAACACTTGCGAGGGAGGTCAACTACCGAAGCCTTGGCACGTTCGAGTTCCTGGTCAACGCCAACGAGGGGGCCGCCGATGCGCCCTTCTACCTCA
>JADFRU010000088.1:0-6652 GCA_022561115.1 Chloroflexota bacterium
TGTACACCACCATAAGTCGCGGGTATGAACGAACCAGGGACATGGCGAAGGAACGCAACCTGACTCTGCGTGGAGCGGCGTACGCCGTCGCAGTGGGCGCCGTGGCGAAGGCGATAGAGCTGCGCGGGTTCATATAGGGCCGGGAAACCGTCTCGAAATTATTGTCGGGTGCAAACGCAGGACGGCCCGCGGATAGCGCTCTCCACAACGCCGGGGTGAGCCACCCGCGGGGATAATCGGGGAGATAGTCGCTCAGTCCAGCTCGATCTTCCCGAACTTGCCCGTGTAGTACAGCAACGGCTCGCCGTCCTGCATTGACAGTTCGACGGCCTCTCCAACGAAGATCGTGTGATCCCCGGCATCGTGCTCCGCGACGACGCGGCAAGACATCGCCGCAAGCGCCCCGGCTATCACCGGCGGGCCCTCGTTACGCGACTCCAGCGGCACCTCGACATCGCCTGTGCGGTCGGCGGCGTCGCGTACGTAATACATCGCGATGTCGCCCTGGTCCTTGCTCATGATGCTGATCCCGAACCAGCCGGAGTCCGAGATCAACCTGTGCGTGTTCCTGGACTTGTCCACGCACACGAGAGCAAGTGGCGGCTCAAGCGATACCGACATCACGCCGTTCGCAGTCATCCCGTGAACGCCTCCATCCGGTTCGGAAGAGGTAATGATCGTGACGCCGGTGGCAAATCGGCCCCATGCGTCGCGAAACTCCAGTTGTGTGATCGTGTTTTCGATCGCCAGCGTCGTCCTCCCGGTATCCGTCAACCGAACATGTGGCGGCGGATTGTAGGCCCGGATTGTAAGCGAGAAATCGCGAAACGGGTTACCAAGCCGGATTAAAGGACAGGGGCCTGTCGGCGCGTGGAGAGCGTTGACAACCGGTCAGCGGCAACCGAAGAACCCGCCAGCGACGATCAGGCCCTGACGATCACCCCATCCCTGAGAGCGTCCTCAAACTGATCATGTGAGACGCCAGCCTCTATTGCTGAGGCGCGCGTGAAGCCCGGTATTCCGGTCCCTCGCTTATCCAGCCGGGCGAGAAACGAGGCCAGCTCCGGCCGTTGTGACCAGCCGTACTCGTAGTCGTTATACACACGCTCTCCGGCGACGTAGCACCACGGCGCGAGTGAGAATCGGTCAGAAGACGATGAGGCCGGCGCTGCCCCCGGCCCGCGTTGGACGGGGGCAGCGAAGTCTTCGGCAGCGTCCGCGTTCCGGGGTACTCGAAGGGTCGCTGCGCCCAGGATCGCGTTGGCGTAGCTCCGCTGCATCTCATCAAACGAGTATTTTTCGCTTAGCAGCATCCGAATCCCGTCCGGGTCTGTCATCCCTGCTGATGCAGCAAGCGACGCTTCTCTGGCCAACTCTGCATCGCCGTGTGGGAACATATGGACGTCCGGGTGGTCCGGTAGATCTCGCAGCGCGCCGACGCTCGCCGCAACGACTGGTGTGCCGCAGGCAAGAGACTCGTAGGCCGCCAGGCTGAAAGACTCTATGAAGTTCCCCGGGCACAGCGTCACGTCGGCGTAGGAGTATGCGTGCGCCGTCTCCTCGCCGGTCCACCACGGCGTGAACTCCAGCGATCCCGCCACCCCGGCGGCTGCCGCGATCTCCCGCGTGTGGTCATAGAACTCCCGGGTTTCGGCGGAGCTGGCGGCATCCACATGCCGCGGAACCAGCAGTCGAACGTTCCGTTGGGGCAGAGCGCTCGTGAGATCGGCGGTGATCCTGATCGCTTCAGTGACACCCTTGCGCTCATCAGGGCGGTGCGGCCAGAGGAGCACCAGGTCACGCTCAGAGCGCGGCCTGACACCCCGGGGCGTCAGGCCCTGCCGAGGGATATACGTTGCGAGGTCGATCCCGTTCGGGATAACCAGGATCGGCTCGCCCGCAGAGCCGTGGAAAGCGCCGGAGGTCGCTTCCATACAGCGTTTCAGATAGTCGGACGGGACGATGGTGAGGTCTGACCTGAACGCAAACGCTGAGATCAACGCCGTCTCGTAGTGGAAGTCGTGGAATGAGCGGACCACGGGACGGCCTTCCGGCAGCAGTTGCCGCAGGTAGAACGTGTCTGCGTGTAGATACACGGCGTCGGCCCATTCAAGCGCCGGTCTGACGGCTTCCGCAGTCTGCAGGATCCTGTGTGGCGGCGTTTCCCAGGGGTCCGGGAAGTAACCCCGCAACCGGAGCACCGGCTCGACCTTGATACGCGACGCGATCTCGAACCCGCCGTCGTTCTCCGGCCGCCATGAGCACAGCACGCGAACCTCGGCGCCCGCATCCGCAAGTCCGCGGAGCACCCCGTCCAGGATGCGCTGTGAACCGCCGTGGACGGCGCCCGGCAGGACCGGCGCTATCGACACCACAGCGACGCGTTCAATCATGGGAATCGCCCCGCAGGATCATCGGGCCGGGATGTTCGGTAATGGCCGGGGCCGCCCCTTTGCGGACGGCCCCGGCCGGTCACCTAATCTTCCTCGTCCGATTCGTCCGATTCCGGGTCGAAGTCTGACCCGGAATCCGGCGCGTCGTCGACTGCGTCGTCCGGCTCATCGCCCAGTTCTTCTTCCGTTACTTCTTCTTGTGCTTCTTCTGGCAGTTCCATCTCCGGAACGCCGTTTTCGGATTGCGCATCCAGGCTCGCGGAGGCCGCGATCTCTTCTTCGCTCAACAACTCGGCCGGAGCCTCCCGGGTTTTCATGGCACGCATTGCGCTCACCGAGTCTCCGGTGTCCGGCACCGCCATGATGACGCCCTGGGTTATGCGTCCCGTCTCGCGTATCTCGTTCAGGTGGACGCGTATCACCTGCGCCTTCTCGGTCAGTATGAGGACCGTGTCGTCGCCGTCGACCTCACGATCGACAACCTGTGCGGCGGCCACGCGTCCGTTCTTCCGGGCGATCTTGAGAGTGATAAGCCCTTTGCCGCCTCGCTTCTGCCGCCGGTAGCGGCGCATCTCAGACAGCTTCCCGTAGCCGCGTCTCGTAACCACGAGCAGCGCGCCGGTCGGACTCACCACGTCGGCGGCGACGATCTTGTCGTTGCCCTGCAGGTCCATGCCACGTGTTCCGCCGGACGCTCGCTGTCGCGCCCGGATATCGGTGCTGGGGAAGCGGATGGCCATTCCCTGCTCTGACACCATGATGATGTCTTCATCGTCCGTGGCCAGGATCACTGACTGCAACTCGTCGCCCGGTTTCAGGTTGAAGGCGTTCAAGCCCCCTCGGCGGATGTTGGCGATCTCCGGCAGGTGCATCCGTTTGACCTGTCCGTGCACGGTGGCCATCACCAGGTACTTGTCTTCACGCAGGTCAGACACCGTGACCATGGCGTTCACATGCTCGCGCGGCTCCAGGTTGATGATGTTCGCCACCGGCATGCCGCGCGACGTGCGTGACGTATCTGCCGCAAGCTCAAAAACGCGGGTTGCGAAAACGCGACCGCGGTCCGTGAACGTGAGCAGGTAATCGTGCGTGTTTGCGACCCGAAGGTGCGGCGTGACGTCATCTTCCTTCGTCATGCGCTGGCCTTTGACGCCCTTGCCACCGCGATGCTGCGCCCGGTAAGTGGCGAGCGGAATTCGTTTCAGGTACCCGTTCAAGCTCAACGTGATGACGACATCTTCGCGCGGCTCAGTATCCTCGCGCCGCCACTCGCCCAGTTCCTCCGGGTGCACCACCGTGCGGCGTTCGTCGCCAAACCGGCGCTTCAGGTCCAGCGTCTCCTTGCGGATCACGCCGTACACCTTTTCCGGTGATGCGAGCAGGTCTTCCAGCTCTCCGACGAGCGTCATCAGCTCCAGGTACTCGTTCTCGATCTTCTCTCGTTCGAGCGCCGCCAGCCGCCGGAGCTGCATGTCCAGGATGGCCTGGGCCTGCACCTGGGACAGGTTGAACTCCGCCATCAGGCCCGTGCGTGCCGCTTCCACGTCCGCGGAAGCCCGTATCAGGGCGATCACGCGGTCCAGGTTATCGAGCGCTGTGCGCAACCCCTCCAGGATGTGAAGCCGGGCGCGCGCCTTCCGGAGATCGAACTCGGCACGGCGTACCACGATCTCCCGGCGGAACTCGATGAAGCTCCGGAGCGCTTCCTTAAGCGTGAACACCCGGGGCATGCCGTTGATGATCGCCAGCATGTTGGCCGAGAAACTGGTCCGGAGGGAGGTGTGCTTGTACAGGTTGTTCAGAATTACGTTGACCGAAGCGCCCCGGCGAAGGTCAAGCACGACCCGCATGCCCTTGCGGTCAGACTCATCCCTGACCTCTGACACGCCTTCCAACACT
Source organism: Chloroflexota bacterium (assembly GCA_022561115.1). GTDB lineage: Bacteria > Chloroflexota > Dehalococcoidia > Lucifugimonadales > Lucifugimonadaceae. The sequence goes on from JADFRU010000088.1 coordinate 4,293, forward strand.
TTGTTCTTGATCAGGTCTGCGATCTTGGCGACCAGCGTGGATTTGTTCACCTGGTAGGGGATCTCGGTAAACACAAGCCGTTGACGGTCTGCGCGCGGGATCTCCTCAATCTCGTGGGACGCCTGCACCATGATCCGGCCGCGGCCGGTGGCGTATGCGTTGCGGATTCCCTCGTTGCCGTAAATGTGGGCGCCGGTCGGGAAGTCCGGACCCTTTACGAACTCCATCAGATCATCGACAGTCGCGTCAGGATGACGGATCAGGTGGGCGACCGCGTCACATATTTCGCCGACGTTGTGGGGCGGGATGTTGGTCGCCATGCCGACAGCGATCCCCGCCGCTCCGTTAACAAGCAGGTTCGGCAGGATCGCCGGCAGGACCGTCGGCTCCTTGAGCGACGTGTCGAAGTTGTCTATCCAGTCCACCGTCTCCCGGTCGATGTCGCTCAGCAACGTCATCGCAATCGGGGTCAGTCGCGCCTCGGTGTAACGCATGGCGGCCGGCGGATCACCGTCAACACTTCCGAAGTTGCCCTGGCCGTCGACAAGCATCGCCCGCAACGAGAACGGCTGCGCCATGCGGACCATGGCGTCGTACACGGCCGTGTCACCGTGCGGGTGGTACTTGCCAAGCACTTCGCCAGTTATCCGGGCGCTTTTCTTGTGCGAGGACGTGGGCCTGATGCCCATGTCATACATCGCATACAGGATGCGGCGTTGCACGGGCTTCAAACCGTCACGCACATCCGGGAGCGCCCGGGAGATGATGACCGACATGGCGTAATCCAGGTAGGAGTTACGCATCTCGTCACTGATGTTTATCGGGCGGACTTCACCGATGTCCTGACCTACCACTCAGGGTCTCCTGACTCGGGGGGCGGGCCGGTCGCACGTCGACGTTTATCGCGTGGGTATGGCCGGCATTATCTGGGCGAGTTCTGCGAGAGTCCGGCACGATGGCCAGGACGCGCATGGAATCAGCTTGATTTTACCTTTTTTGGACGCCTCAAGCAAAGGTCAGGGTCGTTAACTGTTCGTTCGTACGGGCATCGCCGCGGGCGCGCGCAGGCACGCACGTAGGGCTGGGAAAACCGCCGGACGTGATGTCAGTCGTCTGACGAACGCTCAACGAAAGCGGCCAGGAGGTGGTCGAACCGGGCCGGTAGAAGCTCCAGGTGGTGTAACGGCCAGGTAACGCCGATAACCCAGTGGTAGCCGGGCATCTCCAGCGCTTCAATGGCGCCGGTCTCCAGGTCGTATGCGCTCGCCATGAGGCAGGGCGCCTTCTCCGCCTCGCGGATCGCGTACTCGCCCGGCCCCGGCGTCGCCACAGGGCCGCCCGCGCCGATTGTAGCGGCCACCTTGCCGCCCAGTGTCAGGAATGTACGCATCCGTCCGAGATCGACGGCCCGGCCGCTCCGGCCCGGGCGCGGGCCGATAACGACGGCGTCAGCCAGCCGGACGGGCGGTTTGCCGCCGAGGGCGACGTTCAGCGCATGCATCCCCCACCCGACGCCGAGGACCGGGATATCGGCGTCGATGGCGTCCCGGATTGCTGGGATTGCTGGGATTGCCCGGGTGACGGAAGGGTCCGGAGATGACGAGCCGTCAGGGGCATCGAACGTGGAGTCGCCAAACAGGAGAAGCCCGCCGGCGCCATCGGGCAGGCGGGAGTCCGGCGCAAGATGCACCGGTTCAGCCCCGGCGGCGCGAAGCGCCTCAGCGAACGCGTCGGCATCCTCTCCCGGGGCTGTAATCATTACCGGTCCGGTCATGTGACGCGTTCCGGGTGCGCGGCAAAACCGGCGGCAGGAGAAGTGCGGTCGGTTAGAACGGGATGCCCCACAGGGGATACCAGTGCTCGGTGGAGCGTTCTACAGCCATGCCGTGCCTGCCCATCAACCTGGCGAGCGCCAACTCGTTCGGATGGTCACGATCATCGGTCCCGCGGGGGATGAACGGGTAGAACGTCTTGCGCTGGTAGGTGTAGAGCCAGTACGCAGCGGAACCGGCGTAGTGCGTGCTCCAGACGGCGGCGATAGGGGAGTCGGGCAGGATATACATACTCAAGATGGGTGAGCAGGTAAAGATAGATCTCCTGGCCCGTGACCTCATAACACTGCACGGGCTTGAGCCGGATAAGGACATAAGAATCGAGTACATAGGATTGAGGGATGGAGAGAAACTTCACGAAGAGCTGGTTGGGAAAAACGAGACCGTCCTGGATACTTCATTTGAGCACATAAGCGTGGTCAGGCCTGAAGACGATTCGCGCGATATTATGCAGAAGGTGGACGAGCTTGAGGCGATGGTAACCAGCGGGGCCGATTCGCGAAATCTGTTGGAGGCGATGGGGCGCAT
>JADFRU010000089.1:0-6573 GCA_022561115.1 Chloroflexota bacterium
GTCCTTGTAACGGGCCAGGAGGCGGTCGATATATGGGAGGCGGCGAATACCGACGCTAGCCTCAGCTTCCCCGTCAACCCGGCGTCTTCCGCGTTCACCCTCGCCACGGAGCGGTACGAAGTTCCAGCCGGGAGTTCGCCCGACGAGGCGGAGTTCCGCATAGACGCCGTGAGCACGGACGGCGGCGCGATCCCCCGGAACGTGGCGATCGAGAGGACGATGGCGCTCGTCAGCTTCGGCGCGCTCAGCCCGCTGGATGCAGCACGAAAGCTCAGCTACAACCCGTCGCGCATGCTCGGGTTGCTGGACAAAGGCCACTTCTCGGAGGGCGCTGACGCTGACATCACGATCGTCGACCCGGCGTCCGGACTGGCGGCAATGTCGCTGGTGGCGGGCGAGGTAATCATGGAGAACGGCCGGTCGGTCGCCTCAGGCGGGACGTGGATAGTGACGGCAGCGGGCGAGGACGCGGCCAGAAAGAGCGGGCTGAAGTACGCGGTCGTGGACCTCACAGAATCAAAGCTCTACGCCGGCTGGCGTTAGGCGGGGGACATGCGGCCGGAGATGTGCGCCGAAACCCGGCCGTCTATGCAACAAGACTGTCGTATTCCGCCGTTGCGCACGAAAAATGTGACCGATACGTTATGGTCTGGTTCGTACAGCTTCGTACTGCGTCCATCCTGGAGCGGACCCCGGCGGCGGTTACGCCGAATCATGCGATAGGGGGAGCGCATGGCTATCCCGCAGAATGACCCGATCGTCGTCGCCCCGACGCCGACGCCGTTCGATGCACAGGATCGTGTCGACCACGGCATGCTCGCCCGCAACATCGAACGGCTGATGGCCACGCCGCTCGACGGATACGTCCTCGGCACCATAAACGGCGAAGAGGACGCGCTCAGCGAAGATGAGAAGGCCGCAATCGTGGCCACCGTCGCCCGGGTCGCCGGGACTGAGAAGCTGATCATCGCCGGCATCGACAACCCGTCCCCTTCGGACACCGTCCGGCAGGCAGCGCGTTACGTCGATCTTGGCGCTGACCTTATCCGGGTTCGCATCCCTCGCGACCGGGAACCCGGCGAGCTCATCTCGTACTTCAGCGACGTCCTCTCCCGCACGCCGGCGCCGGTAATCGTGATCCATCAAACCCCAACGCGGGAACCGGCTGCGCCGCCAGAGGTTATCGGCGCAATCTGCCAGATGGACAACGTGTACGGGTACGTCACGGATCACGATATCCGGTTCGAGTCGTGGGTCAGGCCAGGTGTCCCGGAAGGCCGCAAGTTCTGGACCTGCAACGGGTCACTGCTTTTGCCCGGCGTCTTGATAGGGGCGAACGGCGCCATGATGTGGCTGGGCAACGTCGCCCCGGAACTCGCTGTCCAGATAGTCCGGCTGGGGCGCCAGGGGAAGTTCAACCCGGCGCGTGACATGCAGGCGAGGGCGGCCCGTCTGGACGGCGTGATCGCCCGTTACGGCGTCGCCGGCGTGAAATCAGCACTTGAGATCCAGGGCTTTGAGGGCATGTCCCCCCGTTCACCGGCGCTCGCGGTTCCCTACGAGGCGCGCTCGGTCATCGAGATGGAGCTCCGAGAGGCCGGGCTGCTGGGCTAGCACGCAGAACCTCTACCGATGCGAGTGAACGGTGGGCAACCAGCCGGGCATTCGGTTCTCGCCGTATCGGCCGCCCTTTCCTTACTTAGTGTGGGGCCATGAAACAGTTTGATGTCGTCGTCGTGGGCGCCGGTCCGGCGGGCCAGCGCGCCGCCGTTCAGGCCGCCAAGCTGGGCGCTTCAGTCGTCGTGATCGAGCCGCGCCCGACCATCGGCGGCGCCGCCATAAACGGCGGGACGATCCCCAGCAAGGCGCTGCGAGAGGCGGTGCTTTACCTCACCGGCTTCCGGGAACGTGAGCTTTACGGCGTCAGTTACTCCGTCAAGCAAGACATCCTGCTCCAGGACCTGACCTACCGGCTTGATCACATCCTCAAGCGTGAAATTGCCGTCATGGAGTCCCAGCTGGCCCGCAACGGCGTCGAGGTGATGCTCGGCAAGGCGTCCTTGTCCGGCGATCACACGCTCCTGATCGATAACGGACACGAAAAGATCGAGATCCGCGCTGATTACGTGATCCTTACACCCGGGAGCCAGCCGTCCCACTCCGAAAATGTGCCCATCGATGGCGTCCGAATATTCGACACCGACCAGATCCTAAACCTTCGCGAAATCCCGCGCCGCCTTGCGGTCATCGGCGCTGGCGTAGTCGGGGTGGAGTACGCCTGCATGTTCGCCGCCCTTGGCGTTCGGGTCACCCTTGTCGATATGCAGGAGCAACTGTTGTCCTTCGTTGATCGCGAGATCGTCGAGGCCCTTGTTTACCACATGCGCGATACCGGGGTGTTGTTCCAGCTCGGCGAGGGGGTCGAGTCGGTGACCATTGAAGACGACGAGGTGATCGCGATCACTGAGAGCCGGAAACGTATCACCTCCGACGCGCTTCTATACACGATCGGCCGGCAGGGATCGACCGACGGACTTGGCCTGGAAAACGTTGGTCTTGAGGCTGATGAACGCGGCCGGTTGGCGGTGGACGACAGGTACTGCACGTCCGTGCCGTACATCTATGCGGCCGGTGACGTGATCGGGTTTCCCGCGCTCGCATCGTCTTCGATGGAGCAGGGGCGCATCGCCGCACGGAACGCGCTGGGCGCACCGACTGATGGCGTCCAGGACCTACTGCCATTCGGTATCTACACGATTCCCGAGATCTCGATAGTCGGGAAGACAGAGGCGCAGTTGACGAAGGAACGCGTGCCTTACGAGATTGGCCTGGGCCGGTACTCGGAGACGGCGCGCGGTCAGATCGTGGGGGACAGCACGGGACGGCTCAAGTTACTCGTGCACCCTGAGACACGGGACCTGCTGGGCGTCCACATCATCGGCGAGAGCGCGTCCGAGTTGATCCACATCGGCCAGGCGGTTATCGCCCTGAATGGGAAGCTCGACTACCTGGTCAACAACGTCTTCAACTACCCGACACTCGCCGAGTGTTACAAGGTCGCCGCGCTGGACGCCTACAACAAGTTGTCCGGCAGAAACGTGTTGCGAAAAGCCGCGTAGGTCCTGCTAATTACCGGTTCCACCGGGAGGGAACCCCGGGAACTGGCCGCTCTCGAACCGTTCTCTCGCCGCGTTCAGATCGAAAGTTCCGTCGGGACCAGAAAACGCCTGCTGTATTTCCGGCGGGATCAGTGGCAGGCCCTGGTCCAGGCGTTGTTGTAACGCCTGCCGTATTTCCGGCGGGATCTCGAACCCGGCCGGCAATTGCTCTCGGATTTCATCGGGGATTACGAATTCGGTTGTACCCCCGGTGCTCGCGGGCACGGATGCCTGAACGCCGTTCCCGTCGTCGCCATCGTTCATATACGAAAGCAGTCCGCCACCCGTCGCCGCAATAACCGCGACTACAACGACCACGCTTTTGAAACCGAACAACATTCGCTCCCGGCGTACAACGCCTCGATGATGGGTCCCGAAGGTCCGTACCGTAAGGCTACACGCGGCTTGTGAAGCTAATTTGAAGAGTCGTTAATATTTCACTCGGCCCGGTCTCAAGTTCCGATATTTTCTTCATGGAGGTCGACCAGATGGTGTGCGGATGCCCGGCCCCATTGCACTGACCGGAATCACCACCATCACGTTTGACGCTGACGACACCCTGTGGGACTTTGAGACCGGGATGTTTGCAGCCCTCAGGCGTCTTCGTGCGGAGATCGGAGACCTCGTAGGCGGCGCGGCCGCCGTGCCGTCCGTTGAGGAGATGAACGCCACACGGGCGTCCATCGACCGCGAGCCAGCGTTTAGCGACGCTACGCTGGACGCCCGTCGCCGTGAGGCCATCCGCAGATCGGCCTGCGATGCCGGGCTTGACGATTCTGCCCTCGTCGACGGCCTTTTCGATCTGTACGTGTCCACCCGCCTCGCGAATACGCCCATGTTCCCGGAAACGGAGCCGACGCTTGCCATCCTCGGGAAACGCTTCCAGCTCGGCGTTATAACCAACTCGAACACGGATCCGGCCGAGCTAGGGCTGTCCACCCGGTTTTCTTTCGTTGTCCGCGCTGACATCGAGCCGTACCAGAAACCGGACCCGCGTATCTTCCATCACGCGGCGTCGCTCGGCGGGTATGAGCTCGGCAGTTCCGTACACGTGGGTGACTCGCTGGAGACGGATGTGAACGGCGCCAATCGTGCGGGTGCGATTTCGGTGTGGCTGGACCGCGCCGGTGACCCGGGTGACCCATCGATCTCGCCACATCACACGATCCGATCGTTGTCGGAACTGCCGCGCTTGCTGGGCATTTCATGATGCCTTCACGAGACGCCGTGGTGGCCGAACGGCCCCGCCTGCTCAGTTCGTCTGCCGGCGAGGCGGCGCTGCCCGTGACACACGTTGGCACCCACGCGTGGTGGGTACGCGTCTAATCCATGTGCGTTCGACGGTGGCAGGGCTTCATCTGGGCGCGATCATTTGATCGTGTGGCGGCAGCAAAGCCGTAACCCGGACCGGGCCGTCCTGCTAACTGCACGGATCGCTGAATACGTCCCGCTGGAACACAGCCCGGGAAGAACGACCCGGGAACGATCTGGAGAGAGCGATTTGACCACGCGAAACCACTTTGACAAAGACCACAACTTCCCCCGCCTCGCCGTTGGAGTCATGGGTTCGGCCGGGGGCGATTTCCGGCCTGACGTGATTCAGCGTATGGAACGGCTCGGAGAGGAAGTGGCGAAACGCGGGTATGCCCTCATCACCGGTGCAGCGCCGGGCATTCCGCACGCGGCCGTGATCGGGGCCTGTCGCGCGGGCGGATTCGTGGTCGGCATCTCCCCGGCCCTCAACTTCCGTGAGCACGTTGAGCGGTATAAGTCACCGACGTATGGCTACGACGTGATGGTGTACACCGGCAGCGGGCTCATGGGCCGTGAGGTGGAGAACATCAGGACATGCGACGTCGTGGTTATCGCGGGCGGGCGCTCCGGCACGCTTGGCGAGTTCGCGATTGCGTACGACGAGTCAAAGGTGATCGGGATTCTCAGCAACTCCGGCGGGATTGCGGACCATATCGAGGAGATCACGCGCCTGATCAACAAGGACACCGGAGCCATTGTGATATCAGACCCTGATCCGGTGAGGCTCCTGGACAGGCTGGAACAGGAGTACGAGGAGCACGTCCTCCCGGCGTACCTGGAGGCGCTCCGAGATCACAATCCTCACGGAGCGTTAGAGGCGTAACAAACGCCCGGATGCAGGGGGCCGAGGGCGTTTCAAAATCCCCCTCTCCAAGCGGGAGAGGATTGAGAGTCCGCCCTTCTGGGGAAGGGTGAGGGAGAAGTCCGATCGTTCGACAGCGTTGGATGGCGTCTTCTGAGACAGGCTCAACAGGCCCGCCCAATTCCTCGTCATTTCCCGCCGGTACGTGGGGAACCCCTGACGCGGGCGAAAAGCGGCTGCCAAACCGACGTGAACAACCCGATTCTTGCGTGCTAAGGTGAGCGCGTCGCCCGAACGGTTCGTTTGAAGGTCGGGAAGCCCCGCTTTCAGGAGTTGACCGCGTTCAACAGGAGGTGTGGATCGTGGTAAACCGGCTCATCAGGTCCGTGATTGAGACCGTCCGCCCGCCTCGAGTCAAGATCGAATTCGTCGATGATCTGCGGTCGCGCACGTTTGAGATCGGCGACGACATCGAGACCGTTGTAGCGGTAACACCCAGGCGCGATGCAGCGCACGTGGTGGAAGCCAGGGTCGCACTCGTACTGGAGTTCGAGTGCGTGCGCGAGGCAGAAGACCGGACCGAGGAAGCTTTCTCAGTGCGCTTCAGTCCGGAGAACATCCCCGAGCTCTCGAGTGTTAAGGCAATAGTCGACGAGCTCGTTTGACGAGCTCGTTCGACGACGAGCGTGAGACGTGGCCCAACCGATTCTCGACGCCTTTTGCGAGCTTTGCTCCGAGATGCCGGTCTCGATGTGCTCGGAACTCTACTATAAATCTTGTCTAGGCGTTGCTTTATAGCCCTGGACATACGTCTCTGTGAATGCCTGTATCGTCTACCCTGAACTTGGAATTTCGTGGACCACGCCCCACAGATCATCCGCCCCGCCGCCGCTTCCTGATTCGCCTGGGGGCTGTACTCACCGGACTCGTGGCGGCGATCCCCCCCGTCGGGGCTGGCTTGATCGCGTTCCTGAATCCGCTGCATGAGAAACGTCGCGAGACCGAGATGACGCTCGTGACGAAGCTCGTGGTCCTTCCAGAGAGTGGAGCGCCTCGCCGCTTCACGATCGAAGCGGATCGGGTCGATGGGTGGACCACCCACGTGAACAGCCCGATTGGCTCCGTATACCTGATGAGAACCGGAGATGGTGGCGTTGCTGCCCTCAACGTCGTGTGCCCGCACGCAGGCTGCTTCGTGGGCGTCGCCGACGATGAGCGCAGCTTCGCGTGTCCGTGCCACGGGAACAGCTTCAACTTGGACGGTACCATCGCGGACCCTTCGAGCTCGTCCCCCCGCCG
>JADFRU010000090.1:0-6556 GCA_022561115.1 Chloroflexota bacterium
GGCCGCACCGGCAGCCGGCACGAAGACCAGCCCGACATTGGCGCCCGTCGCGTCCACGGCCTCTGCCACGGTCTCGAAGATCGGGACCTCGTCCTCGAACTTCGTCCCCCCGCGACGCGGATGCACTCCGGCCACCATATTCGTCCCGTACGCCCGGCAGCTGCTTGCCTGGAACGTTCCGTCCCGGCCCAGGCCCTGCACCAGCAGGCGTGTGTTCTCGTCGACAAGAATCCCCATCTAGTCGTTGCCCCCATCAGAGTCAGATTTGGCCGCAAGCACCACCGTAAGCGCCGTGGCCGCATCGCCGAGATTGCCGACCGTCGTGACGTTCAGCCCGGCGTCGGCCAGGATCTGCAACCCTTCCTCGGCATTGGTGCCGCGCATCGAGACCACAAGCGGCAGCTTGGTCCCGGTGCTGAGCGCCCCTGCGGCTATCCCGCGAGCGGCCACGTCACAGCGAAGTATTCCGCCGAACAGGTTGATCAGGATCGCCTCCACGTCCCCGTCGGAGACGATGATCTCGAAAGCCTCGGCGATCTTGTCCTCGGCAGCCCCGCCGCCCACATCAAGGAAATTTGCCGGGGCGGCGCCGGCGGTCTGGGTGATGTCCATCGTCGCCATGGCCAGCCCCGCGCCGTTCACCATGCAGCCCACGCGCCCACCCTCCAGCTTCACGTAGGCCAGCCCCGCCTCGTGCGCCTTCTGCTCAAGCTCGTCACTCTGTTCCGGGTCCTCCAGCGCCTGGATGTCCTTGTGGCGGAACAGCGCGTCATCCTCGAATGCGATCTTGGCGTCGAGCGCCATCACGCGCCCGCCGGTGGTGATGACCAGCGGGTTGATCTCAACCAGCGAGGCGTCCTTCTCATGGAATACGCGGTACAGGTTCGTAATCAGCGTCGCCGCCGGCCGCACGAGATCGGTGGGAACGCCGATCTTTATGGCGATGTCGCGTGCGTGATATGGAGACAGCCCTATCAGCGGGTCCACCGCCACCCGGACGATCTTTTCCGGCGTGCTGGCGGCGACCTCTTCAATCTCCACGCCGCCCTCGGAGCTTGCCATCACCATCGGAGCGCCAGCGTCGGCGTCCATCGTGATCGCTATGTAAAGCTCGTCGGCGATGTCCGTTAACTCTGCGATCAGCACTTTCCGGACAGGGACGCCGCCCGCCTTCGTCTGGTGGGTGACAAGGTTGGCGCCGAGCATTCCAGCGGCCGCTTCCGCCGCCTCGTCAGGCGTATCGACCAGCTTCACGCCGCCCGCTTTCCCGCGTCCCCCGGCATGAACCTGCGCCTTTACGACCACCCGTCCGCCGAGCTCAACGGCGAGGGTCCGCGCTTCCTCCGGCGTCGATGCGACGCCGGCGCGCGGCACCGGGACACCGTACGACTCCAAGATTTCGCGCGCCTGGTATTCGTGTATGTTCATATTTTAAATTCCGCTTCGAATCCCACTTTGAATTCCATCGGGCAAGGGTTGGAACGCAAGAGACCGATCAGTTGGCTTTCGGGTTCTCCACGTTCTCCTTGAGGCGTTCCAACTCCTTGACCAGTCGTTTCCGGGTGAACATCATGCCCGCAATGCCGGACGCGTCCAGCTCCGCTGTAAGCCGGGTGCCCTCGTCCTCTGGCTGGAACGTGAAGTGCTGGGTCACGCGGCCGCCGACCGGTAAGTTCGTCTGAAATCCCAGCTCGCGATCCTGTTCGTAGGCCGTGACGGCGCCGTCAAGGTCCATGCCCATCACGCGGCATGCAAGTTCGCCATCTACCGTCCAGCCGTCAGGAAGCTGGACGCTTTCAATCTGGGGCCACCAGCTTCGCCAGCGTTCCAGGTCTGTCATGGCGGCAAACACCGCCCCTACCGGCGCGTCGATAACAACGGACTCTTTGTGATGCGGCAACCTGACCTCGGCTTCTAATCGCCCGCCCGATCTTGCCAGCTTCGGCATTCGGGAGGCGGCGAATATCGTAGACACCCGCCTGTTAGGTGTCTACCCGGGCTCTTGGGGCGCGCAGGCTTCCATCTTCGGCTAAGTCCGGACGGGATGATGGCGTGCTTGCGTGACGGCAACGAGGCTGTCCAGCGTTCGACCGATCCGATTGTCCCTTAATCGAACCGGGCCGTGGCCGATCCCAGTCCGTCGATCTTGATCTCCACCAAATCGCCCCGCTCAAGCCATTTCGACTCAACGATGCTGCCGAGGAATACGAATTCACCCGCCCGGAGCGGCATTCCGTGCCGGGCGGCGGTGTTTGCCAGCCACGCCAGCGCCTCCAGTGGATGGCCCATGATGTCGCGCCCGAAGCCGGAGCTTACTTCCTCCCCGTTGATCGACATCGTGCCGTGCAACGAGGCCAGGTCCAGTTCCCGCCACGCCGTGACCGGCTGGCCGAGGACGCACCCGGCGCCGAAGAAGTCGTCCGCTATGAGCGTTTCGACATCGGTGGAACGGTAGTCCACCCAGCGATCATCCACGACCTCGATCCCGGCCATCACCGACTCGACAGCGGGTTCGACGGTAGACCGCTCGTACGGGACGCCTGATTCCGGCAGGTTGGAGTTAAGCCGCACAACGATCTCGCATTCCACGCCGACGTGCAGGAACGACCGGTGGTCGAACTCTCCATCGACTTCACGAACGGTCGGCGCGTACACATATCCGGCGCAGGGGTTCGGTATCTGAAGAAACTGCTGCATCACCGTGGTCGTGCAGCCGATCTTGCGGCCCGCGGGTTCACCGTATCCGCCTTCACGCAGGCGTTCCCTCACCGCAGACTGCAGCCGGTACGCGTCCGCCTCATCTGAGGGCCTGATGTCCGGGGGCAGGGGGCTCAACCGTTTGTGATCCAGCCGGCCGCTCGCCAGGATAGCGGCGGCTTTTTCGATCGCCCGGGCGTCCATAAGACATGCCTCGTGTCGGTGGTGAATCGCGTGGCCTCTTGAGCGGCGGGACAGGTGGGCTCAGCTTTACAGAACATGCTGGCCTGTGAGGCGTCCGATTTGCCGAGTATTCGGCAGCTATAGGTCCGTGCCGCAGGAAAAGAAAACCGCCCCGGTGACCGAAGTCTCCGGGGCGGTTTCACTAGCTTTTGCTATCGGGCGTTAACGCCTACCAGCTGCGGGATTGCCGCTGGGACGAGAAGCACGAGTTGCAGTACACCGGGCGGTCGCCGCGCGGCTGGAAAGGCACCTGGGCCTCCTGTCCGCACTGCGCGCAGGTGGTGGTGAACATCGGCCGGTCGGATCGGAATCCGCCACCGCCACCGCCACCACCGCCACCGCCGCCGCCGCCACCGTAGCCACCGCCGCCCCGCCGCCCTGCGCACGCCGGGCCGCCCTACAGGACGGGCAACGCTTCGGGTCGGAGTAGCCGCGTTCAGAGTGATACTGCTGGTCGTCAGCGCTAAATGCAAAATCCTGCGAGCACTCAACGCACGTTATGTTTCGGTCCTGGAACACTACAATCGTTCTCCATGGTCTTGTTCTGGGCATCTCGGACTGGTCATCACGGATCCGAGCATTGCCGGTTAACCATGGGACGAGCTATTACATGCCTGACAACAGATTATCACAAAGTCCTTGCTGACAACCCCTGTTACATACCGGTTTTTCCGCACGAAACGGCCGCATTCGCACGAAATCGGCGACTTTTACGCGTTCACGTCGAGATCGGACCCCGCACGCGGGTCGTAAATCGAAATGGCCGGTGACAACGGGCGACGGAGCGCAGCGCGGTACGATTTATGACCATCGAGCAACGCCGGCTGCGATATCCGGGCTCTCGACGCTTAAAGGGAGTTGGGCGAACGTGAGAAACGTTCCAAATAGGCTTCGGGCGATCTTCGCATTGGCGCTAGCGGGGATCGTCGCGGTGGTACTCGGCGCCTGCTCCGGAGACTCCGGGGACAGCGTCGTGCTCGATCTCTCAGGGATTCAACCGCTGACAGCCGGGTTCCACTACGAGGGATGGACGTTCGTGAACGGGTCGCCCGTGTCCGTGGGCAAGTTCAACGTCGCGGCCGACGGGCGACTCGTGACACTGGCGGGCGAGACGATCAAGGGCGGCGCCTTCAGCATCGACACCCGTGTTGAGGACATAACCTCGGTCATGGTGTCGATCGAGCCGGCAGGCGATGCGAACGCTGAGCCATCGGCCACCCGCATCCTCGCGGGAGAGATTTCCGAGGGCGTTGCGGCCCTGGCGGTAGGTGACTCCCGCGCTATCGGGGATACGTTTGAGAGCGCCAACGGCTTCTACATTCTCGCGACACCCACCGACGGCCACCTGCGCACGAACGAGAAGAGCGGGATCTGGTTCCGGCGCGCCGTCGACCAGTTGGAGCCCGATCCGCGCGGCCTTTTCCTTCCCGAGTTGCCAGAGGGCTGGCTCTACGAAGGGTTCGTCGACATCGAGGGCCAGCCCGTTACGACCGGCAAGTTCTGGGACCCGTGGGACATCGACATGTCCGCTCCTTACAGCGGGCCGGCCGACATGAATGAAACCGATATTTACGACGTGATGTTCGACGAGTACGTCTCTGTAGTGGTCCAGGGCGAGAACGGGACCGAACTGTTCACGGGCGAGGAGGGCTGGAAGCTGTTCCAGAAGGACGGCCTTAGCCTGGACCTGTTCTTCCACGGACCGCCGGAGCCTGGCGAGGACTACCTGCTCAACGCGCCGCCCGGCCTGGAGTTCCCGGTCGACCTGTCAGGCGCCCCGCTCTATGTGACGATCGAGCCGGACCCGGACGACTCGCCGATGCCGTTCAACCTGCAGACGCTCGTGGGAACCGTGCCGGTCAACGCCGTGTCCCACCACACGTACATCCTGAACCCCGGCTGGATGAACTTCCCAACCGGCACCGCCACGCTCAACTAGCGGAGGGCGCGAAGAGGGTCGTTCGCGTTACGCCGTCGACCTTCATCGGGGGTTAAGGGCGGCGGCAGGGCGGGCTGTCCGACACCAGTAGGGGCGGGTTGGTATCCGCCCTCGCTCCCGATGCTTCCGGGCATCGACGGCGCACGTGATTGGCGGAGGGAGTGGGATTCGAACCCACGGTAGACGTTACCGCCTACAACGGTTTTCAAGACCGTCGCCTTCAACCACTCAGCCATCCCTCCGGGCCGGACTTCAAAGTCTAACGGCCCGGACAAGGTTACCGGCCCCGTCATCCTGCCTGAATCCGCCCGTATCCGGGTTACATGCCCCCCAGAACAGATTTCAGGAACAGGTTTCAGCCCGGCGCCTTTTCGGTCGTCGAACTTGATTACGCGGACCATTCCGCGCCAACTCCCAGGCACACCGTCCCGTGTGCGCTGCGAGAACGAATCTGGAAACGTTCTGACAGAACATACGGGACGGTTTGCCCGTTGGCGCGGGTCCTGGCTACAGCTAGCCGGGCATCACGAACTCGTCCGAGAGCGTCAGAACGCCCTCGGTGTTGTCGGTGCGCAGACCCTTGATTTTGACGTACTCCTCTGACGCGTACCAGGCGTGTGCGGCCTCTTTTGACGGGAACTTGAGGATGACCATCATGCTTTGCGGCTGCCCCTCGATCGCTTCGCTTTCCGGGTCGGCTACCAGGATTTCGCCGCCGTGGGCCATAACCGTTGCTCCTGCGGCCATCGGGTAATCTGCGTACGCCTCGGGGTTGGTGATGTTGTAGTTGGCGACAACATATGCGGCCATCTGGAGTACCTCCCATGACTGTATTTCGACGGCGTAACAGACAATTTTGTCCACTAAACCTTCGCCGATTATTAGCGTCCAGAGCATAACGGCTCGTAGACGCTAGATGGGCCACGCCGCGAACATCACCCGACGCTCACGAATCACCCCGGTCGGCTCACGATATCCTCACCGTCCGGTCGCGATGATCGATATCTGGAAGGCGTCGACAGCGACGATGGTATCGCCGTCTAGCGCCCTCTCGTCAGAATTCGGGCGGTGTGTCATGACGACCAGCCTCGGGATCCTCTACGGAACCCTCATTGCCGGACTCGGATTACTCGTCACGGCGTGGGCCTGGGGAGACCTGCCGGAGCACGAGCACAGATTCTTCGGCCGATCACCTGTCAGGCCGGACCTTCGCAACGTCCTCGTGACAGGGGAGTCGAGAATCGTTCGCCATCAGCCCGCCCCGTCTGTCCGGCATCACGGTTAACCGGAGGTCGAAGGGCGATCACCTGACAGCACTGACGCCGGACGTTGAGTGTGTCATCCAACCCGATCGTCAATACGTCGAGAGAGTCCGCGCACGACAAATTCGATGAATCCGAAATCTCGCAGTACCTGAAGTTGTTGACGGACCTTTGCTTTGATATTCCGATTCTCTGGATGGGAATCTGTTAAATCACGTTCAAAACGATACATCTGCTGCAATGTGAAGTCTTCTGGTAGCAGCTGGACACACGCCAGAACATCAGCGATCCAACCAGCCCCGTCAATCCCGGCAGCCCGCGGAATCTGATTGAATCGGTCGCATTCAACCTGGATCGGCCTTCCGTGGTCGACGAGCCGTACCACGGCCTGCTATGGTAGGAAGTCTAGATGGAA
>JADFRU010000091.1:0-6510 GCA_022561115.1 Chloroflexota bacterium
GGGAGATCTCCGTCATTGTCCGATGCGGTCCATGTGAACACCGAATTGCTGTCAATTACATGCGCCGTCAATGAGTCTTGTGACGAAACGACATCGCCTGGCGTTCGACCGGTTATCGCAAGGTCCATACCCGAAACCCGCATGACCAGTGAGTCTGAATCATGGTCTATCGCTGCGAACGTGACTCGCTTCGCCGGTAGTAATTCGCGCACCAGGTCTGAAAATTCATCGAACACCTGCTCGGGGTCGATCGACGAACTGATTACCCGGCCAATCTCAGCCAGGATTCGCCGCTCCTCTGAATCACGCTCCGTTTGTTTGTGGAGTTCGGCGTTCGCCATGCCTCCGGTGATCTGGCGAGCTACCTCTTCCACAAGGCGAATATGGTGAGGGCCGAACGCGTTAGCCCGTTTCGAATGAGTCGCAATCGAACCGATAACCCGGTCCCGCGAGACGATCGGTACGAGAATGGAAGATCGCAGCCCAACCGCAATGAGGTTGGGGTCGTCAAAACTCTCTTCTGGATCCATCTGGTCCCGCACAAGCAAAGTCTGGCGCATGTCCAGCATTCGCCGTGCCATTTTGCTCGTCTCGCTCGTAACATCGCCGGGTTTCCTGTTGGCGATCTCCGCTCCGTCAATGAACCTGGTCGTCCACTCCCGGCGATCGATATCGTAGGTCTCAATCGAAAGATGGTCGTACGGCACAAGTTCACTGAGAGGCTCGGCAAGAAGCCGGTACTGCTCGTTCGTGTCAAGCGACGATCCGAACACACGACCGATCTCCGCGAGGAGACCGCGCTCCCGTGAAGTTCTCTCGGACTCCTCCAGCAGAGTTGCGTTTGAGATGGCGTTGGCCAGCATGGAGGCCACCCGGCCGACAAGCGCAACCTGTTCCTCCGTGTAAGCGTCGTGTTCCCTGGCGTGGATGAACAGGGCGCCTATCGCCACCGAACCGGACAGCAGCGGTGCAGCGATTGTCGTCCGGATGCCTACCCCCAGGTTGGGGGCCAGGCTCGGAAATTCGCTGAAAGACGGTTGACCCAGATCAGGGTTGCCGATTACCAGAATTCGCCGCGTCTCCGCAACCCGTCCTGCCGCCGACCCATCCAGCTTTCCTCTCCGGAGCAACCGCTTCGCTATCCGCCTCCCCTGCCAGGCCCACCGGTCAATCCACTCACGTGTTTCGTGATCAAACGTGCTTACAACCACTTTGTACGCGGGGAGCAACAGCGCCAGATTTGCCATGAAACCGGGGAGCACATCATTCAGATGAAGCGATGAGCTGACCACTTCAGACAGGTCCGACAGCATCGACTCTTCAATAGCGCGGCGCGACGCCTGTTCCCGCAACCGGATGCCCGTGATGCCTGCGGCTATCTGGTCAGCAACCGCTTCCGCGAGGACTAACTCATGATTGGAGTAGCGTTGGCCAGAGGCCGTAGAGAAGTGAAGTACGCCAAACGTCTCGCCTCGCACGACGAGAGGTGCGGCGATCAAGGCCAGGACGCCATCGTCGATCATCGGACGTAGGACCGGCAAATCCGCTACAAGATCGTCTTCCTCTGCTCCGGACGGCCAGACCAGGCTCTTTCCAGTGGTCAGGACATGCCCCGTAAGCGATCCCGCCAGCGGCAACCGTTCCCCGCCAGGCCGTCCGTGGACCGGCAGCCCGTACAGATGACGCTCAGTGAACGAGTCAGCGTCTTCGATAATCGTTATCCGCACGCGATCCGAAGGTACAAGTTGCACCGCAAGTTTAGCGAACTGCTCGTACACATCGTCCAGGGTGATCGATGCGTTCACCACGCGCCCGATCCGCGCAAGTACCGCCTCTTCCCTGGCCCGCTGTGAAGCCTGTTCCCGTAACGCGGCGCCGGCAATTCCTCCGGCGATCTGATCCGATACCGCCTCCGCCAGCAATATTTCATGGTCCGAAAATACGCGGCCGGAAAATGAGGTGAAATGGAGGGCGCCGAAGACCTCCCCCCGCACCTGGAGCGGCACAGAAAGAAAGGCCTGGATGCCACCATCGAGCGCTTGCTGTAATACCGGCCGGTCCTTACCCGGATGGTCGTCGCCCGTGCCGGCCCGCCACATCCAGGTCTTTCCGGTAGCCACGACCTCCCCGGTTACCGACCCGGTCAGGGGAAGGTGTTCGCCGGGTGCTCGCCCGGGTATGGCCGGGTGATTGAGGTTGCGCTCAACAAAATATTCGTCATCGACGACGGTGGTGATTACGATACGGTCCGCCGGCACGAGATCGTTGGCTAATTCCGCCAACTGTTCGTACGTTTCTCCAATTTCCACCGACGAATTCACCACGCGCCCGATATGGGCGAGGGTCGCCTCCTCCTCCGCCCGCCGTTCAACGCGGTCGTGCAACTCAGCGTTAACCACGGCGCCGGTAATGTGTCGCGCTACCCGTTCAACTATTTCCAGATCACCGGCACGGTAAGCACGAATCTTCGTCGCGCCGACGCTGATTATGCCCACCGTTTCCGACTCCCATATCAACGGCGCAACCAGCACGGAACGTATCCCCGCGTTCAGCAGGTGGCGAGCGTTAGGGATGTCAGAGATAAGCTCCTCAATGTCGTTACTGGACACAGATTCGCCCGTCCTGAAAACGTGCGCCGCTACACCGTTAACGGTCAGGGACGTTACATCGGGTCCTTCCCCGGTGTTGATCGGCAGGCCTTTCTCATAAACAGTCCGCAAACGGTGCGAATCCGCATCGCCGACAGCGGTGGTCAGACGGTCTATCGGTATCAACTCTCCCAGCAGGTCCACAAGGTTCTCAAGAGAACGGCTGAGATCGAGTGAGGATCCGGCAACGCGACCGATCTCCGCCATTACTGCGTTTACCCGGGCTTGCCGTTCCAGCTTCCCGTGCAGTCGCGCGTTCACCAACCAGCCGGCAAGCTGGTTGGCGACGCGTCGCACCAGGTCCACATCGCGGCCCTGGTATGCGTTCAACCTGACCGCCGACAGACCAAATACTCCGATCGTTGCGCCGTCCCATACGAGCGGTACTCCCACCGTAGATCGCAGTCCGCTGGCCAGCATGTTCTCCAGGCCTGGGAAATCTCCCACCGATCCACGGAGGTCGTTCACCACAACGCTCTGGCCCGTCGCGACGACCCGTGCCGACAACCCGCCCGGCGATGGACCAACGCCACGATCTCCAAATCCTGTTTTAACGGCGGTTCCGGACAGGTACTGGAATCCAAGTTCGCCGGTCTCGTCGTCAATCAATGCGATAGTCGCCCGGTCTGACGGGACAATATCTCGCAGGTTGGCAAGAATGTTGTCCAGGGCGGTGTCTGGATCGGGCAGGGACGATATTTCTCTGCTTATACGGGCCAGGACCGACTCGTCACGAGCGCGACGTTCTACCTCCGCGTGAAGTTCAGAATTTGCGAAGGCGCCAGCCAATTGCGCCGCAACTTTCCGAAATAGATCGAGATCGCGCTGTTCATAGGCGAACTCGTTCTTTGATCGGACACTCAAGTTCCCTACAAGTATTCCTTGAGAGCGCAGACCGACGCCCATGACTGAACGAAGTCCCGCGGTGATAGCCGGATTTTCCGTTACCCCGCCCACTTCCATCTTGAGACCCATCGCGTCAAAACGCTTGTCGTCTGTCTCAAGAAGTCCCGAGTCCAACAGTGCGTCGGTTAATTCGTGACTGTCACCGGGGGCGAAACCTTCCGTCGGTACGCCCGCCACGAAACGTGTGTAACCCCGTTTCGCTTCAATATCCAGGCTTGCGATCGCGATGCGGTCAAACTCCAACAGGTGTGAGATAGAACTTACAAGCGCGTCAAACACGTCACTGAAGTCAGGAGAGGATGTGACCACCCGGCTGATCTCCGCAAGCAACGCGTCTTCTCGCGCCTGGCGTTCAACGCGTTCGAACAGGTCCGCCTTCGTAAGTACGCCGGCAATCTGGCCGGCGCAGCGCTGGGCCAGTTCAACATGCCGTGGGGTGTACTGTGAAATCTTCCGGGAGATGAAAGACAGGACCCCTCGGGTCTCTGAATTAATCACCATGGGAACGGTGATAGATGACCGGTATCCGGCATCAATAAATGTGTTGAGAGTTGGAAAACGTTTCAGTAGTTCGTCCGGATTGACGACGTCGATTACCTGGGTTTCACCCGAATCGAAAACCAATTCCGCTACGCTGCCCTTCAGCTCTCGCATCATCCCTGGTTCCCATTGACCGTCCTTCGTTCCCGCGTAGTGGAGTGACGTAAATGTGCGCCTCAGCGGATCGATGCCCGACGCCGAAAGACGATCAAAGGGAATGAGAGAAATGATCTGTTCTGAAATCAGGTCAAAAGCCGTCTTAAAATCATCGGTCGTATTCAGAATCCGCCCAATTTCAGCGAATACTTCTTCCTCATGCCCGTGGCGATCAACTTCAGCATGGAGCCGGGCGTTTACGACCGCACCGGCCAGGCGGGGCGCCAGTCGCTTCACAAGCTGCAGGTCATGCGCCGTGTAGGCGTTCGGCTGAAGTGAGTTGACCCCGAGTACCCCGATGGTCTCACCATCTGAAATCAGGGGAACCAGGATGGCGGATTTCAGTCCCGCATCAACCATGCGAACGGCGCCCGGCGCTTCATCCAGCACATCGATCATGTCGCCGATCAAACGGCTCTCGCCGGTGCTTGCTACCAGGGCAGGCAGACCGTTGATGGAAGGGCCGGGAGTGATATGGCCCGGACGTGGAGGAACCGGTACGCCGGTGGCGTACGCGTAGTCCAGCACATCGCTTGACTCGGTTCGAATATTGATGGATACGCGATCGACCTGCAGTAATTCTCCAAGTATCCCGAAGACTCGATCAAGAGCCGCTTCAAGATTCAGGGTTGAACTTGCCGCCATGCCGATCTCTGCCAGAAGCCTGCGCTCTCGTGCATCACGCGTTGACTTCAACTGAAGCTGTGAGCTCGCCACAGCCCCGGCGATCTGGCTCGCAATTCGGCAGAGAAGTTCAAGGTCAGCGTCCGTGTACGCCTTCGGTTCCCGGGTGTCCGCCCCGATGACGCCTATTACCGCCCCGCGCACGATCAGGGGGGCGTACACGCCGGAATAAAACCCGGATGCGGTCAGTTCAGCGAGGCCGGGGTAGCGATCGACAACCCCGGGTAGATCGTCAAATCTGGCGGCCTTGCCCGTGGCGCTGATTTCGTCGAGGATTCCAGGCTTCTTACGTTGCCCTGAAGTCTCAACGACCGGCTTGCCGCCGGCCGCTTCCGAGACGAATTCCCGGCGCAACTCTCCGGTCAACGGTTCCACGACCGCAACGACTACACGGTCGGCCAACACCAGATCTCGTAAGCAGGACGCGATCTGCTCGTATAAATCTTCGATGCCGTCCGATTCGCTGACAGCGCGTCCAACTTCCGCTATGGCAAGCGCCTCGCGCGTCTGCCGGTCCACTGCGTCCGCGGCGGACGGTTCCTCCCCCGTCGGATTCTCTTTTATCACGGTTCCACCTCGGGATTACGAAGTCAGACCGCCATGTCCATCCCCGGCAGGAGAGTCGTCGGGCTCCCGTGCGTTACCGGCGTGCGGGGTCGTTCTCGCCCCGTTCCCGGTCACTCATGGTTTATGACCTTGCGTCGCAGCGCCTCTGCGACCGCCTGTGTCCGGCTTGTGACGGAAAGTTTCTCGTAAATCCGGCTCAGCCTTGACTTCACCGTGTTTGGGCTGACCGAAGTCGCCTTTGCTATCTCTGGATTGGAATCACCGTTTCGAAGCATTTCGAGCGTGCGCAATTCCATATCTGTGAACCCGGAAACGTTCCCGCGGGGGCCAGATAACTCGGACAGGCGGGATAGCACCGTACTGGCGATCTCAGGGTTCAGGCTGGACTTGCCAGCATGGGCGTTGCGTATTGCCTGCGCTAGCTCATCTATCGGGCCGTCTTTCAGGAGGTAAGCGTTCGCGCCCGAGTCGATCGCCCTGAGCACTTCTCCCCGTTCCTTATAACTGGACAGGACAATCAGCTTGGTGTCCGGGCTGATCGCACGGACTTCCTTCATCGCGTCCGCCCCGTCCATTATCGGCATGTGCAGGTCCATTATGACGACGTCAGGCTTTCGGGATTTCACGAGTTCAATCGCGTCGCGTCCGTTGCTCGCCGTACCTATCACTTCAAGGTCCTGCACGGGAGACAGGAGCAACGTTAATCCCTCACGAATAACCGTATGGTCATCCACGATGAGCAGGCGTATCTTGGGTTCCGTTTTGACCATGGGCATCCAAATAATGTTTACGGATAATCTGACTGCGTGTCAGGCCGCTCGTGAGATTCGCGCTACTGGATAACCACGCGGCGCGTATTTGTGTTTCTACGATCTTGCCCCGGGTTACCCCCGGTGGCTAGCCCCCAATCGGGTGATTTCTAACCCACCCACTGTGGCGAGCAACGGGACCCGATCTGGTCTGGTGACCGGCGTTACCTGTGCCTATCGTCAGTTATCGACCTCGTGCC
>JADFRU010000092.1:0-6468 GCA_022561115.1 Chloroflexota bacterium
ACGTGAGATTTCGCATCAGCCCCAGCTCATTCTTCAATAGCAGTGTTGTGATTAACAAGATGGATGGGGCGACCAGAAAGGTACTGGGGAAGATTGGTGCCTTTGTGCGGCGCACGGCTCGCCAGTCCCTCAGAAGTGGCAAGAAAATCAGCGCGCCGGGCAGGCCCCCGAAGTCGATTCGGTGTGCCTGCTGCCCGACGGCGGTTTCGAACCGGGCGAGTTCGTCGCGGTTCGTTGCGTGGACACCGACGACTATGATCTCGACGTCCAGCCGGCGCGGCGCCCCGTTCTCACATAAACGCGGAAATCCGCGCCGTAGGCCGGTGGGGTCCGATCACCTACGCGGACGCACGGCCGATGTCGCCGGCGAACGGCCAATGAAGACTTAGTTTCACCGGGCGAGGCCGGACGTTATACTCCCCCTGCGAATGAGGCGAAGCGCGGCGAGCGCCGAGTGTCGTCGTTGAGGGTCCGCACATAATGAACACTGACGTGATGGCGGCAAGCGACGCACAACCGTCGGCGGCCCCGCGCGTCAAGCGGCCGCTCAAGCCGCTGGCCGACCGGATACTGATCATCGGTCTGGATGGGGCGACGTTTGACGTGCTCAATCCGATGATCGTCGATGGCATGTTGCACGGCGGCATCGCGCAGGGCGTCGGACAGGCGCTGACCGAGCAGGCGGTCTACACCGATGACGGACAGCTACTGTCCGGCTCGATGATGGACTACGCCATACCCACGGCCGGCATCTTCCCGGCGTTTGAAACGGACCGGACGGTGACGCCGTCTCCGGTGAACGAGCTAGGGGTGAAGGGCGCCGGTGAGACCGGCACCATCGCCGCCAGCCCGGCCGTGATGAACGCCGTCATAGATGCGCTGTCCCACCTCGGGGTAAAGCACATGAACATGCCCGCCACGTCCGAGAAGGTGTGGCGCGCCATCCAGGATGCAAAAGAGACCCAGCGAGCGGCACGGGCCGCAGCCCGCGCAGGCCGTTGAATCCCCCGCGCAAGCCGTTGGAGCAGAGGAATTAAGAATGGTCACAAGTAATTTTGACTACTTCGCGCCGACCACGCTGGACGAGGCCACGAGCCTGCTGTCCCGCTACCGGGGCGAGGCCAAAGTGCTCGCCGGGGGCCACAGCCTCATCCCGATGATGAAACTCAGGCTGGCCGAGCCGGGTGTTCTCGTAGATATCGGCAGGATAGAGGGCCTTTCGTACGTCCGGGAGGACGGTGATGGGATCGCTATCGGGTCGATGACGACCTACCGGGAGCTTGAGACTTCATCGCTCGTGAAGAGCCGTTACCCGTTGCTCGCCGATGCGGCGTCAAAGGTTGCGGACCTCCAGGTCCGTAATCGCGGCACCATCGGCGGGAGCCTGGCGCACTCGGACCCGGCCGGGGACCTGCCCGCCGTCGTGCTCGCGATAGGCGGGAGCGTGGTGGCCCGGACGCGGCGCTCAAGCCGTGAGATAGCGATCGACCGTTTCCAGGTGGAGTTGCTGACGACGGCGCTTCGTGACAACGAGATCATCACGGAGATCAAGTTGCCGGGGCTGCCAGCCGGGACCGGGACTTCGTACTCGAAGTTCCACAACCCGGCGTCGCATTACGCCGTCACGGGGGTGGCCGCGGTGATAACGGTCTCCGGCGGGATCTGCACCGAGGCGCGAATCGCCATTACCGGCGCTGGCGACAAGGCGACCCGGGCACGTCGAACGGAGCGCATCCTCAAGGGCAAGGAGCTGACACCGGCGGTGATTCGCCGTGCTGCAAGCCGTGCCGCCGCGGAGGTCGCGGACACGCTGAATGACGATATCCACGCCTCCGCCGAATACCGGACGCACCTGACGCAGGTACACGCCGGGTACGCGATAGAGCAGGCGGTGGCGGCAGCGGGCTAATCGCCCGGGAACGAAGTTATGAGCAGGGGCGTCCCGATCGGTTGGGCCGCCCCTGTTCGCGTCTCTGCGACTTCCTCAAGATCCCCCTCTCCCGGTGGGAGAGGGTTGGGGTGAGGGAGGTCAAATCACCGTTTCCTCCGCACGACTTGTTGCACAACTCGACTCCTGTACCGGCCGAACATGCCCCTTCTCCCGGTCGCATAAGCCGGCCCCGAGTTGAGCCGAAAGGATGAGGAGTCCTTTTCTCGGAAGGACGGTGCGCGAGCGCGCAATCCACCTGTACAAACGACCCGCCCGGCAAACGTTTTCTGGATTCCCACTTTTGAGGGAGTGACGCGCTGATAAAAAGACCGAGGGGCGGCATGGGAAACCCGGGCAACCGACCGGCGATACGAATTATTCACCGCCTGATCCATGGCAAGATACCGCCTGCGCCCCACGAGATCACCGATTCCCGGAGCACAAACCCTTGCCCTCCCCTCTCTCGCCCGCGGACCTCGTATATGGCCTGACTTCCGTATCCTCCCCGTCGCTGTCTCCAGACGGTTCACGTCTGGCCTTTGTTCATTCCACGACTTCTGCTGACGACCACAAATCGAATAGCCGCGTGATGGTGAAAGACACCGCCGACGACGGTGAGCCGTTCGCCTTCACCAACGGCCCGGACGACTCACTCCCGCGGTGGTCGCCCGATGGCCGTTCAATCGCATTCCTTCGCAAGGACGATCAGCAACACGACCAGGTGTGGGTAATCCCGGTCGACGGTGGCGAGGCCAGGCGAGTGACGGCCCGGGTCCGGGGCGTCGTCGATTACGCCTGGTCGCCGGACGCCTCCCGGATGGTCGTTTCCGCCGACCTGCCGGACCCGGAAGAACCGGAAACGAAGCCCGGGGACGATGTCCCCCGCTCACGCAGCGTACATCGCATCCGCTACCGGTACGACTCGGTCGGATGGCGCGGCGAGATGTACCGCCACCTGTTCGTGGTGGACGTGGCAACGGGCGATGAGCGGCAGCTAACGGACGGCGCTTGCGATGATCTCGCGCCTGTGTGGTCGCCGGACGGGTCGCACATTGCCTTCATCTCTGGACGGCGGCCCGATCACGATTTCCGCTGGCGCGCCGAGGCATATGTCGTGCCCGCATCCGGCGGCGAAGCGCAATGCTGGTCCGGCGATCTCATGTCGGTGAGCGGGCTGGGCTGGTCGCCTGACTCTGCGCGACTGTGCGCCGTGGTTACGGACCTGGACGGCGGCTACGTGGGCGCGCAGTCGTACCAGGGGATCGTCGCCTTGCTGGGGCCGGGCAATAACCCCGAGTTTCTGACGCACGACGGCCCCGCCCCGGCAAGCCTCGGCCCGCCGGCGTTCCGGGCGATATCGCTGAAATGGCGCGCTGACGGGCGAATACGGCTGCTGGCGTCACATCGCGGGCAGAGCGCGCTGTACGAGGTCCCGGCAACGGGCGGCGACCTGGTAAAAGTCGCTGGCGTGGCGGGAACACTGTCCGACCTCGCGTCAGACTCCGCAGGGGACGCGTCGGCAGCGCTGATCTCCACGCCCGGCTCGCCGCCGGAGATCGCCGTGTGCAACGGTGACGGCGGAACCTGGAATGTTGCGACCGGTTACAACAACAAGTTCATGGCGGAACATCCGCCGGGCTCGATGGAGAAGTTCACGCTGGAGCGCGCCGGGCTGGGCATCGAGTCCCGGGTGACGTTCCCGCCTGATTTCGACCCGAAGTTGCGATACCCGCTGGTGCTGGAGATTCACGGCGGCCCCAACGGCGCGTTCCTGGACTCGTTCACGCCGGACCACCAGATGCTTGCGACGCACGGCTACGTTGTGCTGGCGGTAAACCCGCGCGGCTCATCGACATACGGGGTCGATTTCATGACGGCGGTGTTCGACGACTGGGGCGGCGAGGACTACCTGGACATCATGGCGGCGGTGGACGAGATGGCGTCACGGCCTTACATCGACGAGGACAGGATGGGGCTGCACGGCTACTCGTACGGTGGGTTCATGGCCACGTGGATAATTGGCCACGATAACCGTTTCAAAGCGGCCGTGGCGGGCGCTCCCGTCACGAACTTGAGCAGCATGTACGGCACATCGGACATCGGCGTGTCGTTCGGCGAACGACAGTGGGCGGGCCGGAGAATGGAGGAGATCGACAAGTACCTGTTCCGGTCGCCGATCACCTACGCAAAGTCGGTGGATACGCCGGTGCTTCTCATGCACGGCGAGTCCGATGTCCGCGTGCCGATGGAACAGAGCGAGCAGTACTACGTGACGCTGAAACGGCTCGGGAAGATCGTGGAGTTCGTCCGCTTCCCCGGCTTCTCCCACCTGTCAAAACGCTCCGGCCACCCGGCACTAAGACAGGAGTACGGTGACCGCATGCTTGCGTGGTTTGACCGGTATTTGCCGGTATTTGCCGGTATTTGAAGGATCGGTAGTTGGGGCGGACGTTGGTTCGGTTGTCCCGGGTCGTTACTCCATCCTCCGGTCCGTCGAACAACCAGGTCGATTACATCTAAGGAACAATCGCTCAACGCCACATGACGTGGTATATGCGCGGCCCCCTCACAGTGGATCGGCAGAGTAGAGGGCGTGATACTTTCCGACCGGGCCAAGTTTGTTCAATCTGAACTGCTTTAAGATCGACTGGTAGGCCAGGGCGTGTCCGGTGTCGATGGTTCCAAATATCGTTCGCATCAACGGACTGTCGTATCGCCGTTCTCGTATGACAACATAAATAGGCGTTTCTGCAGCTTTAGCATCCGCGAGCAGTTGTCGTCCGTCCGGCGGTGGCTGCCAGTTTTGTATAGGTGGGAATGCCAGTAGTTCAGGTAGCGTATCGCGGCCGTCGTTTTCGGCGTAATGATCTGTCGACGCGATGTTTTCCCACAAAGAAATCACGAGGGCAGAAGTTTCGATATCCCGAATTGTTCTGTAGACCGCATGGATTTCAGACGAAACGGCGTTCTCTCTTCTCGGCATATCCGCCAGGCTGATCGCGGAAAAAATGATCATGGCAACCGCTGCGGTAGCGATCTTCTTGAACCCGTTAACGCCCACACGTCTCAAGATGAACATCAAACCTATAGACACAAAATACGCCAAGTAGACATTGGTAATCATCATCATCCGCCAATAATCATCAACTCGTACCATGACCGGCAGGTTCACAATCAATGTGACAATTGCGGCAACGAGAAATAGCAGGCCTACCCGCTCTTTATTTACAACGATTACCAGAATCCCAATCAGCACGAGCGGGCCAGCGATGTGGAATCCCCTGGCCAACCAGGCGACCTGAACGAAAACAAACCTGTACTGGGCTGGTCCTCGGCCCTCGAAGCCGAACACCGAGGTAGATCCGCTATTCGCCCATGAAGAAAACGCCGCCGGGTCATAGATTGCTACAACGCCGGCAGCTGTTAGTAGCGCGAGGATAACGCCCAGAGTATAGGCCGCTAATTCATTGAGACGAATGCCCCCGGAAATAACCGCTATACCAATCGTAACAAGGATGATTGGCATCAACAGAAGACTTAGCGGAGTGAACGTGATAGTCCACCCGGTTAAGAGTCCGGCGATCAGGAAACTCCGCCGCAATACACACGCTGCAGCTCCCAGAATAAACAATATTTGCAGCATGTAGGTTTCGCCGTAGTTGGCCGTTATAAGAATCCCTCCAGAGAACGCAAAAAAGGTTCCAGCTAATAGCCCGGCACCCAGTCGAGTATTATTTCTGTCGGAATGGATCACTATATAAGTGATCAGCCACACTGATATCGCGCCACCAAATGCCGACAATAAACCCTGTAAGAAATACAAATTGGACACGGCCGGACCAAACAAAGTAAAGACAAGATCGAGCAGCGCCACATAACCGAAATGAAGAGGCCTGACAAACCACTCACTATTGCGGGCAGCGTCATAATAAAGATTGGGATCACCCCCATACCCGCGGAAATGAATGTGGGCAACGTAAACGCCAAACGCCACCACGGCGAGACCGATGGGCGCTGATATCTTAGGTCGAGAACGGATTTTAGAAAATGAGCTGAGCAACCTGACGGTCCCAAGTGAACTGGTTGGAATTCGGAACGTACTGCTATTCACAACTAAATTTCAACACGCTACGCGCTTTTGAATCGATTTCACAGATCGCACCCCGTCGTGCGTTACTCCGAAACGCACCTGCCGACCGGTGCCTACATCTCCTGCAGGAACGGGTTGTTGGCGCGCTCTTCACCTATCGTGCTTGAAGGGCCGTGACCCGGGTAGACGATCATCTGGTCCGGGAGCGTGAGTAGTTTGTCCTTGATGCTCTGCAACTCCTGCTCGCCATCGCCGCCGGGCAGATCGTAGCGGCCGATGCTGTTCTGGAACAGCGTGTCCCCGGTAAAGAGGGCTTGTCCCGACAGGTAGGAGACGCTCCCGGGCGTGTGTCCCGGCGTTGCGATCACGTAAATCAGGGTTTCCCCGATCTCGAAACTCTCGCCACCGGATACCGGGCGCTCGATCGACGGCGGATTGCCGACTCCGG
>JADFRU010000093.1:0-6453 GCA_022561115.1 Chloroflexota bacterium
CGGTCCCCCTCGCCTTGATCCTCTCCCGCGACGGCGAGAGGGGGTAAGCGATCCGGCTGGACTGCCGGGGCAACCGGCGGTGGGGAGGAGGGGCAGACGCGATATCTCGCATCCGGTCAGCGCCCTGAGGCTCTCGAAGGGCCGGGTCGTGCGTCAGCGCGCTCCGCGAGCCTTGCCGCAAGTGGGCGTCGCCCTCGATGGATCGTCACTGGAGTTCGTTATCTCCAGTTCCCGTCGAGCTTCAAACGTATTTAGTAACATTGCCCGGTAGGTTCAACGCGCTGGCGCTCATATAATTCCGGGTATCGGTGGGTTGACTGCGACGTAGCACGTTGCTGCCTGATTTATCGCCGGAGGGCGCGTTGCGAGACCTGTTCGGAAATCCAGCAGACGGTACATTCCTGGCCTGGCTGGCCGATGACGGCGTATGGGCCGGGCTGATCGCGCTCGCGGCGGTCATCGTGTGGTTGGTGGTTCGCATGTACCTTCACCGGCTGCTACGGTCAGGCGCGGCCGCGCTTGAGGAACAGGGCCTCGGGCATGTGAACGACCGGGCGCAGGCGATCGTGCAGTTCATGACCGAGGGGCCGATGCTGCTGATTATGGTCGGCGTGCCGTTCGGGCTGTGGATCGCCCAGGTGCTTGATCAGAACGTTTCGCCGATCTGGAACGCCATCGGGAACGGTTTTCTGTCGGTCGGCGTGGACATCCGGCCTCACGTTGTCCCGATATTCGTGATCTGGGCGGCGGCGTACGTCTCCATCCGCCTGCTCAAACGCCTGGTGCCCCCGGCGATGAACCGTCTTGTGATGACCGAGGGTGAAGACCCGGGCTTGCCGAACTCGTCGAGCGACCGCGCGCAGATGCTCCGGTCTCAGACGCTGTCTGGCGTGATCGTAGGAGCGCTGGGGATCCTCGTCTGGGCGATAGCCGTCTTTTCCGTGCTATCGGAGATTGGCGTGCCGATAGGCCCGATGATCGCCGGGTTTGGAATTGCGGGAATCGCCGTCGGTTTCGGGGCCCAGTCGATGGTGAAGGACATGATCGCCGGATTCTTCATCGTCGCAGAGAACCAGTACCGGACCGGCGACGTGGTCTCGATCGCCGGGATCTCCGGTTCCGTTGAAAGCATCAATCTGCGGAGAACCGTGTTGCGGGACCTGGACGGCAAGGTCCATGTGGTGCCGAACGGTGAAATTTCCGTCGCCTCCAACTTCACCAAGTTCTGGTCTCGCATCAACATGAACGTGGGCGTGGCCTACAAAGAAGACATGGACCACGTATTCAGGGTCTTGAACGAGATCGGCATGGAACTATCGGAAGAGGAGTACTGGGCGGAGAAGATCATCGACCCTCCGCAGGTCCTGCGGCTGGACTCGTTTGATGATTCGCAGATTACGATCAAGATGCTCGGCGTCTGCCGGCCGCTGACGCAGTGGGAGATAGCGGGCGAGCTGCGCAAGCGGATCAAGGACCGATTCGACAAAGAGGGCATCGAGATCCCGTTCCCGCACCAGACGATCTACTGGGGAGTCGGCGCTCATCCATCGAAGGGAAACCAGGGAACTGAGGACATCACAGCGCAGGCCGAAGCGCGAAGTGAAATCGAGATGCCGGACGAGGAGCGCGAGGAAGCGTTGCGTGAGGCTGCTAAAAGCGCCGAGGCGGCGCGCAGGAGCCGCCCGAACCCGCGGTCCCTGGAGCGGTTGACGGAGCTGGACGACATTTCACGCCAGATAAGGATGCGGTCCCGGCCCGCGTTCTTACACGATGACGATGATGAGGAGCACCGGTCGAATCCGCGCTCGCTGGAACGGCTGGCTGAACTTGACCGGATGGCGCTTGAGCACTCACGTGAACGCAAGAAGGTGGACCCTGATGAGGTCGATAAGGACGACGGCGAGGGTTAGCCGTCCTTTTCCCGGATTGCCGGGTTTTCCGCCGCACCAGGTCCGGCGTCGGCGTCCCCGGGGGAATGCTCTGCCCGGGTGTAGAGGACGTAGAGCTTATTAGCGACCCGAGTTCGTCCCGGACAGATGGCGTATGGCGCGGCAACCTGGTTTATCGTTAGCCGGAGTTCCGGTAAGAAGGGCGACCAGCGTCCTTCACGATTTCCTCACGCCGACCTCCCTAGCATGGCCGGGAAATCCGATGACCGGCTAACGCTGGCCTGACCGCCGCCTGTCTACACCTGTTCCCGGGGTCACCATGACGCACCTGACCTGTATGTGTACATGTACGTGCCGGGGTCGATTCTGTCGATGTCGATCCTGACCCTCACCGCGAACGCACCAGCTTTTGCTTCAGTGCGTTCCATCCTGCCCGGCCTGGCCTTCTCCGCCATGGCCGGTGTTTTTATTTATTTCGGAGACCGTATCGTTGACAGCGCGTATCTTGACGGATTGCTGGTCGCGCTCGTCCTCGGCATCGTCGTAAAGAACCTGTCACCGATGGCCGTCTGGCACGTAGCGGGCTCCAGTTTCGCCGGCAAGGGCGTGCTTGAGTTCGCCGTGATGATCCTTGGCGCAAGCGTCTTCATGCCTGACATCACCCGGTCCGGGATGGGGCTGCTGGCGCTGATCGTCACCGGGGTGGTCGGGAGCATGGCGCTGGCGTACCTCGTCGGCCACATGATCCTGGGCCTGAACCGGAAGCTTGCGATACTCGTCGGCGTTGGCAACTCGATATGCGGCAACTCCGCTGTCGCAGTGATGGCGCCCGTTATCGGCGCACGCCCCTCGGACGTAGGCGCAGCGATCGGGATAAGCGCGATCCTTGGCGCCGCGCAGATACTGCTGTTGCACCTGCTCGTGCCGGTTTTCGGGTTGAGCGACTACCACTTCGGCATCCTGGCCGGGATGGCCGTGTACGCAGTGGCGCAGGTGTATGCGGCGGCGGCCGTGGTGAGCGAGACATCGGCCACGGTGGCGATCGTCGTCAAGCTGACCCGGGTGCTGCTGCTCTCGCCGATGGTGATAGCGGCGCAGATAGTCCAGAGACGACGCGCCATGCGCTTCGCGATAAGCGGAAGCGCCGATAACGCAGAGGCCGTCGTCAGCGGTGGGCGGCGCTGGACCGCTGTGCCCAGATACGTGACCCGTTACGTGCCGTGGTTCATGCTGGGGTTCATCATCCTCTCCACCCTGAGATCGTTTGAAGTCATCGGTGAAGAACCCGGCGCGCAGGTGCGTGACCTGTCGAAACTGCTGTTCACGGTGGCGATGGTTGGCATCGGACTGGGCGTTGACCTCCGGTCCATCGTCAGCGTCGGTCCGAGGGTGGCGCTGACCGTCATGGCGATTCTCACCTTCATGATTACCCTGAGCCTTATCGGCGGCTCATTCCTGAACGGCGCGTAGCGGAGGCCCCTGGCGTCGGCGTGTCGCACCCGGCCGTGCGCACGACACCGTTTGCCGGACCTGGAGCGATTATCGCCACTGAACGACTCGCCAGCGACCACTCCGCGGGCATGCGCTCCCGATAGAATGGACAACCCGGCGCGCTGAACTTGCCGCACGCCAACTACGACAGCCCACCAGACACCCAGGCCTGACGCCACGCCTATGCCCGAATCACGATCCATGCCACGGACTTCGGATGAGATCCGCGAAGTCTTCCTGAAATATTTTGAGTCGCGCGATCACATGCGAATGCCGGCGGCGTCGCTCATCCCGGCGGGCGATCCCACGCTGCTTTTGACCAACTCCGGCATGGCGCAGTTCAAGGCGTACTTCTCCGGTGAGTCAAAACCGCCGCACCCGCGCATGACCACGTCCCAGAAAAGCTTCCGTACGACCGATATCGACGAGGTCGGCGACGCCACACATCTGACGCTGTTTGAGATGCTCGGCAACTTCAGCTTCGGCGACTACTTCAAGAAGGAAGCCTGCGACTGGGCGCTTGATCTCATGGTGAATCACATGGGGTTCGAGCGCGAGCGCCTGTACATCACCATCTACGATGGCGACGACGAGGCCGAGCAGGTCTGGCTTGATCTCGGGGTGCCGCCGGAGCGGATCTACCGCTTTGGCGACGAGGACAACTGGTGGGGCCCGGCCGGCGCAGAAGGCCCGTGCGGGCCGTGCAGTGAGTTGCACTACTACCGCGGCTCGATGGACGACGTACCGGCGCTGGACGACCCGATTCGCGAGAACGGGTGGGGACCGAACACGCACGACGAGTTCATCGAGATCTACAACCTGGTCTTCACCCAGTTCTACCGGGACATTGACGGCAACGACACGCCGCTCCCGAACAAGAACATCGACACCGGGATGGGGTTGGAGCGTGCGGCTGCGGTTCTGCAAAACGTGACCACCCTGTACGACACGGATTTGTTCCGGCCGGTCATCGCAAAGGCGGAGGAGCTTTCGGGCCGGGAATGGGGTGAGGACCCGGCCATAGACCGCGCCATCGGCGCTATTACGGAGCACGCGCGTTCCGCATCGTTCCTGATCGGCGACGGTGTCGTGCCGGGCAACACCGGCCGCGGGTATGTGCTGCGCCGCATCATCAGGCGCGCCATGCGCTTTGGCCTTGGTCTCGGCATCGAGAGCCCGTTCCTCGGCCAGCTTGCCGGGGTCGCGATGGACCAGATGTCCGGCGTCTACCCGGAGTTGAAGGACAACCGCCCGTTCATCCTGCGCGTGCTGGAGATCGAGGAGGAGCGCTTCGCTCGCGCCATCGCACAGGGAACCCGGGTCCTGGACGGCATGTTTGAGTACCGCGACAGGCAGCGGGAAGCGGTGTCAGTGGCGTTGACGGCGGCCATTAAGGGCGATATTTCCGGGGACAACATCTCTGGATTTCTTGAGCAGGAAGGGCTGGATTACCCGGAAGGGGACGACTCCGCCGCTGTCGGCGCGCGGACCGCAGCGGATGCGCTGGTCGAGCTGGTGTCGCACGTCTCGGAGACGCGCTCATCTGAACCTGCGTCCCGGGCGCTGGCCGATCTCCGTGCGGTGAGCTGGCTGTTTACCGTCTCCGGGCGCGAGGCGTTCCTGCTGTACGACACTTACGGCTTCCCGCCCGAACTGGTGCGCGAGATCGCCGAGGAACGCTACCTGTCTTACGACCGGGAAGCGATAGATGCGATGGCGTCGGTAGCCGGGGGGTCGGAGGAAGTGACGCATCGGTTTGCCGCGGAGCGCGGTGATCTGGACTGGCTTCTTGATCGCGAGGGGTTCGAGGAGCAGATGGAGGCGCAGCGCGAGCGCGGCCGGGCGTCCGGCGGCGCGTTCCGCGGCAACGTGGAAGAGCGGCGGACGTACGAGTCCCTGGGCGTGGACGAGACGCCGTTTGTGGGCTACGAGACGCTGGCGTCCGATACGCAGGTCGTCGGGCTGATCAAGGACGGCGAGTCTGTCCCCGAGGCGTCCGAGGGCGACGAGGTCAAGATCATCCTCCACGAGACGCCGTTTTACGCCGAGCGAGGGGGACAGGTAGGCGACACCGGGACCATCTCTGCCGGGACACACTCCGCTGGGACCAACTCCGCGGTGAATGCTGAACTAGACGTCACCGACACGCAGAACCCTTACTCCCACGTGAACGCACACTCGGCGCGGGTGACACGGGGAACGGTCCGCGTCGGAGACGCCGTGAGCGCGACGGTTGACGGTGAGCGTCGTGAGCGCATCCGGCGGAACCACACGGCGACGCACCTGGTCCACTCGGCGCTGCGGCAGGTCCTGGGCACTCATGTGCGCCAGACGGGTTCGCTCGTCGCGCCGGACCGGCTGCGATTTGACTTCACGCACGTCGCTCCGATGACGCCGGACGAAATCCGGCAGGTCCAGGACATCGTTAACGACAAGATTCGCGAGAACCATGATGTCGGCGTGGAGTGGACCTCGTACAAAGAGGCGATCGACCGTGGCGCGCTCGCCTTTTTTGGCGACAAGTACGAGGCTGACGTTCGCACCGTCCTAATCGACTACCCGTGGAGCTATGAGCTTTGCGGCGGCACGCACATGGCGCACACCGGCGGCATAGGGGCGTTCTTCATCACGTCCGAGTATGGCATCGGCTCCGGCACCCGCAGGCTGGAGGCGCTGACCGGGAAGGGCGCTGAACAGCACACGTGGGAGCGGTTCGGGCTGCTCGCAGAGATTTCGGAGAAGCTCCGAACGCCGGTCCCCGAGCTGAGAACGCGCATCGAGTCGCAACTGGACGAGCTGGATGAAGCCCGTCGCACGGTGGCGCGCCTTGAGCGAGAGGCGTTGCTCGGCGGCGGGCCGGCAGCGGATGTGACCGATTCAGCGGTCGACGTGGACGGCACGAAGGTCGTCGTGATCGAGAAGTCGGGCGTAAACGCGAAGGCGCTCCGCGAGCTCGGCGATCACCTGCGGGACTGGCTTGGCAGCGGGATCGTGGTCGTGGGCGGGGCGCTTGACGACAAGCCGATGGTGATAGCGATGGTGACGAAGGACCTCGTCGAGCAGGGCTATGACG
>JADFRU010000094.1:0-6439 GCA_022561115.1 Chloroflexota bacterium
TCCATCGCGAGTGGCTGTGGAGTCGGGTGCGAAATCTGATCGAACAAACGATCCTGACGTTGGAACGTGGTGAGCCGAACATAATCGCAGAAGTGTCTGAACGATCCGTACGTGTGTACGGCCGGAGGACGAGGGTTGGTCAAGCGCACGTGTTTCGTGTGTACGAAGCTCTGCTCAACTCAGGGGAATACAGACATGGGGACGCCCAGCGCTTTACGTGGGCGTTGGCACCCGCAATCGTGCTGATGGCACTGCCGGACCAGGTCGAGAAGATTGTCGACGACGGTCGGGCCGGAATTCGGGTTAGACGCGGTGTCCGCCTTGGTCCTCCTGACGAAACTCGGTGACGGAATTGATGTGTCCCCGATTTTCCTACCACCAGCGTCCGGCGCGGCACCCCAAGACTGAGTTCACATAATTATGTCGCGTTTGGGGACTTGAGACCCCGACGAAATCATGAAAAGACCAGCGGCTGCGTCCGCACGAGCCAGCCCGCCGCGCTAATCCAGGTAACCCAGTTCTTTTAGAGCGCGGTTCACGCCTTCAGGATCCGGCATGACCCAGTAGGCACGTCTTCCGCCTCTGGTGCTCTCCCCTTCCTTCCTCACGCTCTCGTAGCCCGCCAACAGACGTAGGTTCGGCAGCCACGACCCGTGCCGCCGTAACACCCACGCGCCCGCGAACGCCTGCCGCGGCCTTTCAGTGGCAACGTCGTAGCACGCACGGACCACGCCCATCCAGTCGACTTGCGGATGCGTCGACGAGCGGTTAGTCCGCGGATGTTCATCGGCCAGCCTCAGAACACCGTGATAGCTCATCGCGCAATGACCTCCAGATTGGGTTCTATGCCGAAAGGATATTCCGCCGTCCCGCTCAACTGAAGCCCCTGATGTCGCTCGGCTACGACCAGTAGGTCTGCTGCATTGAGCCCATCGAGCCGTCGCCGGCGCGCCACGCAGCGCCGTTCGGGTCCCACGGGTTTGCCGCCAGCCACTCCTCGTTCAGGACGACGCCGATGCCCGGGGCGTTTGTCACCGGGAAGAAGCCGTCCTTCTGCACCGGCGCTGTGCCGGACGTCGCGTCCTGGAACCAGGGTTGGAGACCGCCCTCCTGGATCATGAAATTCGGGGTGCATGCGTCGAGCTGAAGCGCCGCCGCCGTGCAGATCGGCCCGTACGGGTTGTGCGGCTGGAATCCCACGTAATGCGCCTCGGCCATCGCGGCGATCTTCTTCAGTTCCATGATCCCGCCCGCCTGGACCACGTCCGGCTGGATCATCGCCACGATCTGCCTCTTCAGGAGGTCCGTGTAGTCCCACTTCGTGAACAGCCGCTCCCCGGTGGCGATCGGGATGTTCACCGCCTCGGCGACACGTTGCAGCGCATCGATGTTCTGGGGTGGCACCGGCTCCTCGTACACGAACGGCCGGTACTCCTCGACGGCGTTGCCCATGTGTATCGCCGCCGCCGGAGAGAGCCGTCCGTGTACCTCCAGCAGCAGTTCGACATCGTCCCCGACGGCCTCGCGGACGGCCTTGATCTTGGCGATCGCGTGCCGTTCAACGTCGCGGGCCATGAATATGCCGGTGTGGTCGAACGGGTCGCCCTTGAGCGCCGTGAGACCTTGCTCCACGAATCCCATCGCCCGCTCCACGGCCAGTTCAGGCGTGGCGCCGTCCCACCGGCCGTAGGTCCAGATCTTGTCCCGCATCCTGCCGCCCAGCAACTCGTAGACCGGGACGCCCAGCGCCTTGCCCTTGATGTCCCAGAGGGCGATCTCGATACCGCTGATCGCCGACATCTGGATAACGCCGCCGCGCACGTGGAAGTGGTGATAGAGGCGCTGCCAGTGCTCTTCTATCCTGCCGGGATCTTTTCCAACGAGGGTCTCGCCAAACTCTTCGACCATGTTGGCGACGGCAAGTGGCCCGCAGGTCGCTTCCCCCCAGCCCGTGATCCCCTCGTCCGTCCCGATCTTCACGTAGACGTAGTTGCGGCTCCCGAAAGCGGTCTTCGCTGAGCTTGGGATCGCCTCGACGCTGGTTATTTTCATGTGACTGTCTCCCCGAAAAAATCACGACGACTTTCGGCGACTTCCTTTGAGTTTCTGGGAACCTAGGCCCACTCGGTCTGCTGCATAGAAGTCCAGTACGCCGCCCGGGAGTAACCCTCCGGCGTCACCTGCGCGATCGGCGGGTTGGCTCGCAGCACCGATTCGTCGATCTCGATGCCGATCCCCGGGGCCGTCGGCAGATCGAAAAACCCGTCTTTCTGCTTCGGGAACTCGCCGCCGACTACGACCATGTCAAACCACGAGCCGTGGCCGCCTTCCTGGATCATGAAATTGGGAGTGCAGGCGTCTACCTGCAACGCCGCGATCGAATTAACCGGCCCGTAGGGATTGTGTGGCTGGAATCCCACGTAATAGGCCTCCGCCATCGCTGCGATCTTTTTGAGTTCCAGGATGCCGCCGGCGTGCCCTATGTCCGGTTGGATCATCGCCACCACTTGCTGCTCCAACAGGTCGGTGAAACCCCACTTGGTGTAAAGACGCTCGCCCGTCGCCAGCGGAACGTTAATCGCGTCCGCGACCCGTTTCATGGCGTCTATGTTCTGGGGAGGTACCGGCTCTTCGAACACGTACGGCCGGTACTCCTCGATCGCCAGTCCCACTCTTATCGCCGCCGCAGGAGCGAGCCGTCCGTGTACCTCGACCAGCAGTTCGATGTCGTCCCCAACCGCTTCACGCACCGCCTTCAACTTCGCCACCGCGTCGCGTTCAGACTGGACAGACCCAAACAGACCCTGGTGTCCGAACGGGTCGCCTTTCAGTGCCGTCAGCCCGGTCGCCACCTCCCGCAGCGCGTGCTCCACACATTCCTCGGGCGTCGCTCCGTCCCATCGTCCGTAAGTCCAGATCTTGTCGCGCATCGCGCCGCCCAGTAGCTCGTACACCGGCACGCCGAGCGCCTTGCCCTTGATATCCCAGAGGGCGATCTCGATACCGCTGATCGCCGCCATCTGTATCACCCCGCCGCGTACGTTGTGATAGAGGTGATAGAGCCGCTGCCAGTGCTCCTCAATCCGGGACGGGTCCCTGCCAACTAGCGTCGCCCCGATCTCGTCCACCATGCCGCCGACGATCAGGGGGCCGCAGGTAGATTCGCCCCAGCCTGTGATGCCCTCATCGGTCTCGATCTTCACATACACAAAATTGCGACGGTTGCCGTTCGCGTCAGCTACCGGGGCAGCGCTGGGAATCGCCTCGACACTTGTGATCATCACCAGTTGAGGCCGCGCTGGTACTCGCGCTAAACAGTCGTCTCCGGTTGAAGGTCCGTTCAGGTCGGCGCAAACTTACGTCAACAACTGAGTGCGTGCCAGCCCGCGGCGTGCGTTTTTATCGATGCACTCCAGATACACCCTGGTACGTAGAATCCGGGAAACCGTTGCACCGAGGGCTCTCCCGTATGTTTAAAAAAATCCTGGTCCCGCTGGATGGCACGGCCGACTCCGAACGCGTCCTTGATTGGGTGAAACCGTTCGCCGTCCTCGGGGCCGAGCTCCACCTTGTCACCGTCGTGGACTCACGCCACCGGGCTGATGCGCAGGACATCGACAACCTTTCGGGGTCGATCTCGGAATTGGCCGAGCGGTACCTTCATGGCCTGCTTGACAGGGTGCGCAAAGAGTTCCCATCAACCCAGGCGACGATCGGCACGGGCCGTCCGGCATTTGAAATCCTGAGGATCGCGTCGAAGGTGAACGCTGATCTGATTGCCATGGAGTCTCATCGCAGTTCAGCGTTCATGCGCGGAATTCTCGGGAGCTGCACCGACGCCGTGGTCCGGGCCGGACGCCTCCCGGTACTCGTGCTGCCGCCCGGCGCGGCTGACGTGAAAGCTCCGGACAAGCCCGGGACTGTGCTTGTCCCGCTCGATGGCTCGGAGCTAGCGGAGCGCGCTCTGACGGTCGCCGTGGAAATGGCACGCGACTTCCAGGCCGAGCTTGCACTGCTGCGGTCGATGAGCAGCTCCGTCTACGGGGCCGGTGCGTACGGAGTGGACGCGTCACTGGCCTGGGATAAGGCGATCGAGTTCCAGGCGCAAGAATCGGCCGCCTACCTCGAAGATCACGCGGACCGGGTGAGGGAGGACGTCCCGTCGGTGCGCATAGCGGTGTCGACCGCCACGGGCGCCGCCGGCGTGCTGGAGGCCATGGAGGGGTCACCCTCCACGCTGACCGTCATGGTCACGCACGGCCGTGGCGGGTTCAGGCGCCTGATGCTCGGAAGCGTCACGGATAAGGTGGTCCGCTCCGGTCACGCGCCGGTACTCGTGTTGCCGGCTCGTTACAAGGCGGGCGCTCCCGATTTGCCCGGCGAAGTGATGGTGAGTGACGTCATGAGCAGTCCCGCGATCACGACGAACGGGGACACGACTCTTGGACATGCCGCCCGCTTAATGGTGGAGAATCACATCGGAGCGCTCCCCGTGGTGGACGAATCAGGCGCCATCATCGGGATCATCACGGAAAGCCTGTTTTTGCCGACCGAACAGCACGTGCCGTTCTCACGTGACCCGATCTTCAAGGTGTTTGACCAGTCGGTCGGCGGCGCGAAAGGACTCAAGGACGCACTGGAAGCGCTTCGTGACCGGCCGGTTCGCGAGATCATGCTGGAGGGCAGGGCGACGGTCCCGGAGGACGCCCCTCTGACAGAAGCAGCGGCGCTCATGATGCGAGACGCAATTACGCACGTGCCGGTTCTCAAAGATGACGTGGTCGTTGGCATCGTTGCGGTGCACGACCTGCTACGCCTCATAGCGGAAGACGGGGATTGATGCCCGGATCAATGACACCGGACGAGATCGCGACGTTCTTGAGCGGCCCGATAATCGCCCGGCTCGCCACTGTCCAGCCGGGCGGCGCTCCGTACATCGCGCCGGTCTGGCAGCAGTGGGACGGCGAGTTGATGTATGTGGTCGGACGCGCCGGGTCACAGTTTGTGGAACACGTCCGGCATGAGCCGCGCGTGGCTGTGTCGTGCGCCGATGACGCCGATCCTGAACATCCGCGTGTGCTGATTGAAGGCCGCGCCGAGGTGGTAGAAGGACCGGCCCCGATGACCGGCCGCATGCTCCAGATCGCAGAGGAGATGGCCCTGCGGTACATGGGGCCGAACGGTCCGAGTTACATGCAGCGAACCGCCGACCGGCCTCGCTGCCTTATCGTCATCACCCCGGACAAGATCGTTTCCTGGGCGGGCGGAGAATGGCACCCGCGGTACCGGTAGCGCCCCGGTTTTTGCGTGGTGCGGGCCAGGCCGTAGGAGATTATTCGGCGCTGTGCGCACGGGCGCGCCGGTACAGGGCGTACCAGACCCTGATCCCGTCGGCGTGCTCGTCGTAGTGGAGCACTGTTCCCGCATCCAACTGCCGGCGTACCGGAGATCCGCTGGTAAACACTTCCGGCGGCGATGACTCTATCGCTTCCCTGAGCGCGCGATGGGTGGCGTCAAGATGTGTGCTCGCATCCGCCACACTCATTGCCGCGTGACTGCGCCGTTCAGTCTCGTTGAACGCGTCGAGATCGTCAGGGTCCGGAATGGGGATACCGTCCAGAAGCGCGGCGGTCACCCGGGACTCCCATGCGGCGATGTGGATCAGCACCTCTTTGACCGACCAGTCGCCGCATGCGCCCGGCACTTCCATGTCGGCGGCGGTGAGCGGCTCCAGGGCCTGACGGAAAGATCGCCACGAGTCGTCAACGGCCGCCCGTATCTGTTCCTTGATCAAAGCCTTTTCCTGATTAGACCGAGACATGACCGGGTCCATACCGGCCAATCCAAACGCGCGCCACATCTTCGCACGGGGGCCCGACGCGCCTCGCGCTCCGGGTTGACTCTACGGGAGGGCGGGCGTAGCGTCTCGCCCGCTGTGTGATTCGGTTCA
This sequence comes from Chloroflexota bacterium, assembly GCA_022561115.1. GTDB lineage: Bacteria > Chloroflexota > Dehalococcoidia > Lucifugimonadales > Lucifugimonadaceae. The sequence goes on from JADFRU010000094.1 coordinate 5,951, forward strand.
AGTTGTCGGAATCAATTGGAGAACATGAATGACCACCGTCGGTACCGGAGATCTCAAGTTTGAGCTGGACCCTGACTGGCCTCGCGGCATGCCGGAGGGCTGGGTGTTCACGCTGGCCTCGGGTGTTGCGGTCAACTCACGCGACGAGGTTTACGTCTTCTCGCGCGGCGTCCACCCGATCACGATGTGGACTACCGAGGGCGACTTCATCACGTCCTGGGGTGAGGCGTCCTGCCTGGACCCGGCCGACCGGTACAACGGGACGTTCCGTGACCCGCACGGGATCTACGTGGGCCCGGACGATTCGATATGGCTGACCGACACCCAGACGCACACCGTCACGAAGCACACGCGCCTGGGCGAAAAGTTGCTTGAGCTGGGACGCCGTGACTACGCCAATGTCGCCGTGTCCCAGACCGGTGACCACGGCCTGCCGTTCAATATGCCGTCCGGTGTGGTGCTGAACGACGCCGGAGAGATCCTTGTCTC
>JADFRU010000095.1:0-6337 GCA_022561115.1 Chloroflexota bacterium
TCCGGTCTCCAGACGCGTTACGTGAACGGACCGCGGTGACGAGCGGGTCGCCGCCCGCACCGGAATCGGGACGGGCCCCGGGATCGAGACGAACCCCAAGACGAACCGAGGACGGCATGATGTCGAACCCCGGCGGGTCCGGCCGCAGCCACGAAACGAATTCAAACGACTTGCCGCCGTCCTCCGTCCTCGCGCAGAACACGCGACCCTCCTCGCCGTCCGGTTTGGTCGCCGTCAGGAGCAGCGTGCAGCGTCCCGTGCCTTCGGCGTCCTGATGTACGGATTCGATGAGCGCGGGCCCGGGCGCCAGGTAGTCGGTCCGGGCCGCGATCCCGAGCTGGCCGAACATCGGAAGCGAGAACGGCCCCTGCCAGCTGCGGCACCGGTCGTTCGAGGTGTAGAACCACGACTCGGCGCCGGCCTTCAAACCGGTGCGGGCGCAGAGCAACGCGAAGTCCGGATGCGTGAAGTCGATTCCGCCGGGATGCGGCGCAGGGGCGTTGCCGCGTTCAGAGACCGGGAGCTGCCGGTCACGCATATGCTCGTCGGCGGAAATCCCTGTGTTCCCCGGCGCGATGAGCGGTGCCTCGCCCACGTCCCAGCAGGCGCCACCGTCCATGCTTCTCGCCTGCATCGCGACGAACGGGCGGCCGGTGTCCCGGGCGTGGAAACCACCGCCGTTGTCGTGATAGCCGAGGGTGAAGCCGGTGACGATCTCGTCGCCCCAGCTCCAGATGCCGTAATTGGCCGGCCAGCCGGCGTATCGGCCTGTGGCCCTGTACACGGTAACGTGGTGCATCTCGATTGCGTTGCGCCGGCGCATCATATACCGGAGGCGGGCCAGCCTTTCTCCCGCGTTTCCAATGGCCGGGCGAGCAATAAACTTCCCCTCGCCGGATACGGTGATGCAGCACGATGAGCGCTATGCCTCTGAAGCTTCCGAAACAGCTCCTGGCCGAGATGATCTCGCACGCCCTCGAGCAGGACCCCGAGGAATGCTGCGGCATTCTCCTCGGCAAGGGGGAGAACGCCACGCGCCTCAGGCGTGTTCGAAATGCGAACGAGAATCGTATAAGCCGGTACAACATGGACCCGCTGGACGTGCTGGAAGTGGAGCGCGATGCAGACGCGCGCGGCGAGGAGTTTGTCGCGTTCTACCACTCGCACACATACTCGCAGGGCTATCCCTCCGACACGGACGTCAAGAACGCCGTCGAGACCGGATGGACCGACCCGTACTACGTTCTGGTATCGCTGGTGGAGAAGACCAGGCCGGTGGTCCGTGCGTACCGAATTTCAGACACGGGCGAAGTCGTAGAACAGTTCATCCATGTGCGCGGCGCCGGCGGATACACCTCCGGCAGCACCCGGCCGCAGGTGGTGGAGTAACAGGCGGCCGGGGGTCGGCACACGCCCGTGACGGATGTCGAACGAGGTATTCAATGAAATTGCGACGGACCGCCGTTATCCTGGCCCTGGGATCGATCTCGCTGGCTGCGATCGCCTGCGGATCCGCGGCGACGGGCGATGGCGATATCGGTGGGTCGCCGGCTGTGGTCGCGCCCGCCGAGGTCGCAGGGGTCAACGTAACGGACTCCGGCGTGACGAAGACAGGGGAATCCGGTCCCTGGCTCGGCGCCGACACGGTCCCCGTTCCGGAAGCCCTCGCTGAGTTGCTCGGCCTCCCGGCGGGTGAGCGCGTCGTGTGGGTGACGCCGGGCGGACCGTCAGAAGGGTTGTTGATCCTCGGAGACACCATCGTGGCGGTCGAAGGCGAAGAGATCGATGCCCCGGGCGGACTGACGGCCGCGCTTTCGGCACGGGCAGAGGGTGACTCGGTGACGTTATCGGTGCTGCGCGGCGGAGAGAATCTTGACGTGACGGTCACCCTCGCTACGAGGCCGGCACACGATTCCACGGGCAGCCTTGCCGGGATAGAGGGGATGTTCGACCGGGCGCTCAGCGGGGAGTTCCGGTTTCTGGACCGTGATGGCGGTGAGCACACAACGGCGTTCACTTCCGGAACGCTCTCCGGGGTGAACGCCGGACGGGTAACACTGTCCCGGCCCGGGAATGGCCCGATGACGGTGACGCTATCGCCAAACGTATTCGTGTGGATTGATGGCGCGCCGGGGACGGTAGAACAACTGGCGGACGCAACAACTGCGCCGGTGAAGGTGGTCACGTTTGATGACGTGGCCGTGGCCGTGTTTTCGGGAGGAATCATCCCGCCGATCTTCCAGGCGCTTGAAGGGTTCCTCGGAACGGACGGCAGCGGGCTTCTGGATGCGCTCGGCGCGCTGGAAATGCTACAGGGACTGTTTGGCGCTGCGAGCGCGCCGGCGCCGGATACGGGGCTCTAGCTCAGGGGAGACCAGGCGTTGTGCCGGGCCCGGATGGTCTCCGTCAGCCTCTCAGCGCGGTCCGCATCGGACACCGTGGGAGACGCTATTTTCGGTTCGTCCGAGGCTGACACGGATGACGACAATGCCCCGCTGGAGTGGGCTTCGCTCCGGTTGATAAGCTCGGCCAGCCCGCGGATCAGTTGCTCCTCCGACCAGGGCTTGCCGATGAAATCGTCGGCCCCCAGGGCGGCTGCGTACTGCTCCTGGCTGGGGTCTTTGACCGCGGTCAGGATGCAGACGGGAACGTGGGACGTCCGTTCATCACTCTTCAACATCTTGAGCGCTGTTAAACCGTCAATGTTCGGCATATTCAGGTCAAGGATGATCAGGTCCGGGGCGTGGGCGATAGCCAGGTCCAAGGCTTCCGAACCGTCTGAACCTTCGACCACCTCGTACCCGTTGTCCTCCAGGGTGATGGAAAGGGCCAACCGGATGTCTGGTTCGTCGTCAATAACGAGGATTTTGAACATGTTCCCGGCTCCGGGCTTGTCGGACCGGCAGTGCACGGTTTCCCGTACAACGTGCCAGCTCACTGCGTAGCTGTACCGAATAGTCGAGCGAGCCGGACATGTCCCTGCGCCCTCCCCAGAGCCGGGACATCTGAGCACCCGTAAGTACTGTTACCTATTGTTGGGGCATTCACCCATGCGGCGCGCTCCGATCGGGTCATCTGGCGCACCCCGCTCGGGTCAGGCAAGGTTACGGGAACGTCAACGCAAGGTCACAGGCGGGTCAAGAGGCGTTGGAGCCAGCGCCAGTACCTTCTCCGGAAGGACTTTCTGGCCGCCGGCAAACGAGCCAGTATTCCATGCTGTCCGCCAGTGCCAGCCAGCTTGCCTCAAGGATGTTTTCCGAAGAGCCGACGGTGCTCCACGTCTCATGCCCGTCGGACGACTCGATCACCACCCTGACTATGGCGCCCGTGCCCGTGCCTTCCGCGACCACGCGAACCTTGTAATCGATCAGCCGTACGCACTCAAGTTCCGGGTATGACTGCAGAACCGCCTTGCGCATGGCGTGGTCCAGTGCGTTAACCGGGCCGTTGCCCTCGGCCGCCGTATGCAGCACCTCCTCGCCGATGCGGACTTTGATCGTCGCCTCGGATAGCACGCCCCCGGACGGCGAACGTCCCGGCTGCGCTGTCTCCGACAGACGCGCCGTCCGGCGATTTTCAACCAGCACCATGAAGTCAACCAGTTCAAACGGCGCTTCATAGTTGGGAAGATAGCGACGGATCAGCAGCTCAAACGATGCCGCCGCTCCCTCGTACGAGAACCCGCGATTTTCCTGCTCCTTCAGGAGTTGCACGATTCCCCGGACATCATCGTCCGTCAGCTCTTCTTCCAATCCCAGGTCACGGATGCGACGCATCACGTTTCCGCGCCCGGACAGCTCGGAGACGACGACTGCGTTGCGATTGCCGACGGTGCCCGGTTGCACATGCTCGTACGACTCACGCCGCTTGTTCACGGCCGCGGCGTGCAGGCCGCCCTTGTGGGCGAACGCGCTCGCCCCAACGTAAGGCTGAAAGGCGTGGGGGGACATGTTCAGCGTCTCGGCGATGAACACGGATGTGTCGGTGAGAGTGGCGAGTTGCTCGTCCGAGATCACATCGACGCCGAGCTTCAATTTCAGGTTGGCGATGATGCTGGTCAGGTTGGCGTTGCCGGTGCGCTCACCGTATCCGTTGATACATCCCTGTATCTGGCTGGCGCCTGCCAGCCACGCCGCCATCGACACGGCCACCGCCGTATCGGTGTCGTTATGCGCGTGAATGCCGATGCGCACGCCGAGCGGAGCGGTGAACTCGCACGCGGCTGCCACGATTTTCGATGCCTCATCGGGAAGGGTTCCGCCGTTCGTGTCGCACAGCACCACGGTCTCGGCTCCCGCTTCCGCTGCAACGCGCAACGTCTGCAGGGCGTAGTCAGGGTCGAGCTTGTACCCGTCGAAAAAGTGCTCGGCGTCGAACACGGCGCGTCTGCCCTGCGCAACCAGGTGCGACACAGAGTCCGCAACCATGTGCAGGTTCTCCTCGATGGACGTCCCGATAATATTCCGCACCTGCCACGCAGACGCCTTGCCGACGATGGTCACCAACGGCGTCTCGGCTCGCAGCAACGCCACGATGGCCGCATCATCCTCCACGCGCCCGTCGGCGCGCCGCGTGCTGCCAAACGCGGCGAGAACCGCGTTCTTCAGGTCCAGGCTCTGCGCGCGCTTGAAGAACTCGTCGTCCTTCGGGTTGGCCCCGGCAAACCCGCCCTCGATGTAGTGGACGCCGAGCGCGTCCAGTCGCGCCGCGATCGCCAGCTTGTCGTCCACCGATAACGAGATGCCTTCTTGCTGCGTCCCGTCCCGGAGGGTGGTGTCGTATATCTCAAGCTGTCCGGCCATCTCATCGCCTCTTGTTTTCACGTGCGCCGGACCCTGCTGCCCGGAATGACGTGGGTGACTTTTGACGGGCACAAAAAAACCCGTCCCGGAAAGGGACGAGCAAGATTCAGGCCCGCGGTACCACCCTAATTCCCGCCCGGTATTCGCCGGACGGACGGCTCGGCAAAGGCGCACTTCTCCCTGCGTTTCACGCTCCCGGGGAAGGATGCCTCCGTGGTATGTAACGGGCCACGACCCCGGCCAGGCCTACTCAGATTCTCGCTTTTCGGCTGGCTGCTGCGGAGGGATTTTCTTCCGGACGGGCCGTGCCTGCTCACACCGTTTCAGGCTCGCTCGACGCCCCGGGAACGGACTACTCGTCTCCGTACGGCGTGCGGACAATGTTTCGATCAGCCTCGCGCGCCACGCTTTAGATCAGGCTAGCACCGGTCCCACCGCATCGCAACGGAATTCGTAACAGTCGTTACATTCCTTACGGAAGATGCCTGTAGCGATCGATACGCTCCCGGGGGCTCCTCACGCGCAAGTGATGCCTGGGAAGAAGATTGACAGCGGCGCCCGGTCTCGATTCTGGACCACAGCAAATCCAGCCCCCGCGCCGCCCCCGTGTATGGCACCATCTGATCGTGACCGAGGCTCCTCCCGTACACACCGATGCCGAATACCTGGACAACCTGTCCCACAAGGTCTTTATATCGGGCTTTTCCGACGCGCCCGTAAAGGCCAGATGGCCCCGGATCCGGGAGGTGTTCTATGCGTTCGACCCCGGTACGGTCGCCGAGATGCCCGGCCTGTTGATCGAGCATGTCCAGCAGGATCCCGGCGTGATCCGGAACGGGCGCAAATTACGGGCCACCGTCGCGAACGCGTCGGAGTTCGTACGGATACATGAGGAGTTCGGCTCGTTCCACGACTACCTGCGTTCGCTGGACGATCTACCGTACGAGCGGCGGGCGCGCGATATCAGCCGGCGATTCAAATCCGTCGGGCCGAACACCGTGTATTACTTCCTCGCCGATGCCGGCGAACCTGTTCCGGAAGATAAGCCGGAAGGGGTCAAGTCGAAACGCCGACCGTTTAGCGATCAGCAAGTTAACGGAGCTTGAAAAGTGCCAGATAACGGCCTGAAGATCGGGGCGAACCTGAGCGATGTGGCGAAGACAGCACGCCACGCGAAGCTAGCCGAGCAGCTGGGGTTCGATTTCGTCGGCGCCGGTGAGCACGTGATGCGAAACGACCCACCGGGGCCAACCCAGCTTGCGCTGTCAGCGCTCGCCGTTGCCGCCGGCGCCACCGAACACGTTTCGCTACTCAGCTCAATCGTGATCGCTCCGCTGCACCACCCGGTCATGCTGGCCAAAGAGGCGGCGGTTGTAGACCTGGCGTCGGGGGGCCGGCTGATCCTGGGCATCGGCGTCGCGGGCGAGTTCCCGGCCGAGTTTGAGGCGATGGGAGTGCCCCTCAATCAGCGCGGCTCCCGGGCGGATGAGTTTATTGAGATCGCACGCGCAATATGGGCCGGACCGGGCGCCGAG
>JADFRU010000096.1:0-6276 GCA_022561115.1 Chloroflexota bacterium
ACGGTCAGCGGAAATATCGCCAGGGATGGGGGCGGGTTGGTGGTTCGGCCAATCGCCGGTGATGAAGGTGTAACGCTCTCCAACACGATCCTCGCCGGCAATACGGCCACGAAGGGGCCCGACTGTTTGGGCGTCGTTACTTCCCTCGGTCATAACCTGGTCGGCAATGGCAGCGGCTGCGAATTCATTGCCCGCGCCGGCGACATCCTTGGGACTGCGGCGCGGCCGGTCGACGCTGGGCTGGCGGGATTGAAGATCGACGGTGGTACAACCGCCACCAACGCCCTGCTCGCAGGCAGCCCGGCCATCGACGCCGCCGACGGCGGTTCTTGTCCGCCCGTGGACCAACGGGGCGTCCCGAGACCCCGCGGCGCGTCCTGCGATATCGGCGCCTACGAGCGGTGATGCCACGCCGGACACGCGTGCCGCGATACGCTCAACCCTTCTGCTTGACCGTTCTATGCCTAGAGAAGGTCGATGACCACCTCGTTGATCGGCGGCACTGAAGATGAGGAGTCGATGCCGTGGCATTCTTTTAAGACCGCCTCATTGAACCACGTATGACATGGGTCGGTGGCGTCCAGCGCTACCCCGGCGATGCGGCCTGCGATCAGCGCCTCCCCCAGGGCGTCCTGGTCCACGATTCCGCCGCGCGAGATGACGATGAGCGACGCCGTCGGCTTCAACAACCCGATCCGTCGCGCATCTACGGACATCCGGGTCTCGCCGGTCAGGGGGCAGGCCACGACCAGCCAGTCGGACGCTTTGAAAAGATCGTCGAGCCGGTCGGTTCTCCAGACGTGAACTCCCGGCACTTCGTCATCCGGGCCGGGATCTACGGCGATCACCTTCATGCCAAACCCCAGGGCTCTTCGTGCGATAGCCCGCCCGATCATCCCGAATCCGTACAACCCCATGACGCTGCCGGAAACCTCTACATGGTTGTACCCGTTCGTGTCCCAGGCGCCGCTGGACTGGTCAACCAGCATCTTCTTTGAGTTGTGGGCGAGTGACAGCAGGAACAGCATCGTGTGATCGGCCATCGGCTCCGTGTGCGGGCCGCGGGCGTTGGTGATGGGAATCCCGGCCTCTGCGATATCGCCAAGCGCTCCCACGTTGTCCACCCCGGTGCCGATGCAGTGAACCCACTTCAGTCCGGGCCCGGCGCGAAAAACCTCCCGCGTTGGCCATCCAAGAAAAACCTCGGCGTCCGCGGCCTCACGAACCATGTCATCGTGCGACAGGGCGAGAGCGAATTCGGTGCCGGGGAAGGTGTCGCGCAACTGCTCCAGGAACGCCACCCCGAGATGGTCGCTCCCTAGAACGACCTTCACGATGCGCCCTCTTCGTCATTGCCCGTGCCGGACAGGATATCTTCAAGCCGGTCTGCGATGATGCGTTCCTCTCCCGGCTGCACGTTGGTCATCACCACGTTGATCTCGTCACGGTACCCGCCTGCGCCGACGTGGATCGCCGGTTCACCGGCCCGTAGAGCGTCGCGTACAGCATCCGGAGCCGGCCCGTGCCAGTCGCGCTCGAAGTAGATCACCGCCTGCGGGCCCTGCCGGTTGGGATCGCCGTCTTCGAGGACCACACGCAACCCCGTGATTCCCTGCAGCCGGTCGACGATATGCTCCGCCCCGGCGCGCCAGCCCGCCCAGACCGCAGCGTGGTCGGTATCCATGAAGACCTGGAGCGCGGTTACCAGGCCGACGATGTCCTCTTTGGACGCCTTCGATGACCTGCCCACGCCGGCGCGTGTGCCACGCGTGTTCAGATAGTTCTGGGACGCCGCGGCCACGAGGTCGCTCCGTCCCGCGAGCAATCCTGTGCCCTGCGGCCCCCGGATCCCCTTGCCGCCGCTGTAACCGACAAGGTCCGCCCCGTCTGCGATGAAGCGCGTCAGGTTTTCCGGTGGCGGCACCTCGGCGGCTGCGTCAACGATCACGGGGACCCCGCGGCTGTGTGCGATCTCCGCCGCCTCCTCAAGCGGCATCGGGTCCCGCATGAAGGGGGCGGCGATCCACGCCATGGCGCAGGTCCGCTCCGTGATCGCCTCCTCAAGCTGGTACGGCTTGCCGTTGCCGGCAAAGCCCCACGGCACGATCTTCGCCCCGGCCACCTCGAAGTTGTTGTCGTAGTGGTTACGGTGTCCCTCGAAGATCACCACCTCGTTCTTCATCCCGCTGGAGTCCGGCAGCCGATCGATCTTCGAAGGGTCGTCGCCGGTCATGCAGGCGGCGGCCATCAATATGTTGGAGGCCGCCGCTCCACCGGTCACCAGCCCCGCTTCGGACCCGCATACCTGTGCGACCAGCTTCCCGGCCGCGAGATGGAGAGCGCCCAGATCGACGAACGCAGTCGACGCCTCCTGCATGGCCCGGAGGACTTCCGGCGGCATCAGGCTCCCCCCGAGCGCCGTGACCCAGCTCTGGGCGTTGATGACCGGTTTCACACCGAGCCGGGCGTACACCCCGGGCACGCTCGCGTCGGAGCTATGAGACGACGGCAACTGCGATTCCTTACGTTCACCGGTGGACCGGCAGGCAGTGAGGACGCGAGTCTACGCCGAACCGTGTACGCCCGTAGCTGCCACCCCCGGATCACACGGCCCGGAACCGTGTGGCTATCCGAATCCGGATATTCCGGAAACGGTAACGGTCAGATGCGCGACCTGCTCTTATCGCAGACCGGCAACGGCTATGACTGGATGGAGTACCCGCCATCGACGGCGATGGCCGTCCCGGTCACGAAATCAGAGGCCGCGGCCGACAGGAAAACGGCCGTTCCGGCAAGCTCGTCCGGCGTGCCCCAGCGCTTCGCGGGCGTTCGTTCCGTGATGGTCCGGTAACGCTCGGGCATGTCGGTCCGCAACGGCTCCGTCATCTCGGTGGAGATCCAGCCCGGCAGTATGGCGTTCACCTGGATGTTGTCCTTCGCCCATGCCGCAGCGCACGCCTTCGTCAACTGGACCACGCCGCCCTTGCTCGCGCCGTAAGGAGCAAGCGTCTCGTGGGCGAAGATCGACATCATCGATCCGATGTTGATTACCTTCCCTCCGCCGCGCTTCACCAGTTCCGGGTACGCGGCCTGTGACACGAGGAAGACGCCGGTCAGGTTTACGTCGATGACGCCTTTCCACTCTTCCAGGCTCAGGTCTTGCGGCAGTTTGCGCACGTTCACGCCGGAGTTGTTGACGACGATGTCCAGCCCGCCGAACTGCTCCACACAGCTCGCGATCGCTGCGTCTACCGCGGCGCTGTCGGTCACGTCGCAACTTATGCCCATACCGGAAGCCCCTGTTGCCTCGATCTCCGCTACCGCGGCGGCGGTCTTGTCCCGGTTGCGCGCAGCGACGGCCACGCTTGCGCCGGCGCGGGCCAGCCCGAGAGCGATGCCCTTGCCAATCCCACCGTTCCCGCCGGTCACCAGCGCTACTTTTCCTTCGAGATCAAACGGTCCGCTCGGCATTTGTTTCTGAACCTTCCTTGTTGGTTTGTTCCGGGTCGTCAGGGTTCTTTTTGGGGTGTCGGTGAAATACATACCCGCGCCGGGTTGTCGCACCGGACCGCATTATGCCCGCCTCCGGCCCTTCGAGAGCCTCAGGGCGCGGTGGTTTCGCCGCACGGCGTTGATGTCCTGAGACGAGCGCGTTGTTGAGCGACACCGATGCCCGAAATTCAGAGGTGGCTGGTAGTAAACCCGGCCCTTCGAGAGCCTCAGGGCGCGGTGGTTTCGCCGCACGGCGTTGATGTCCTGAGACGAGCGCGTTGTTGAGCGACACCGCTCCCGGAATTCAGATGTGGCCGGTAAACCGGCCCTTCGCCGGCCCTTCGAGAGCCTCAGGGCGCGGTCGAGAACAACCTGGTTCACGCGACTGCTCCCCCTGCACTCCGGGCAGCACGCTGAGCGGCTAATATTGGCCCACTCCGGCCTGTACTTCACACGCTCGCAAGATCAGGAGAAACGATGACGAATGAACGCGCCCTGGACGGGGTCACGGTCCTTGATGCAACGCAGATACTCGCCGGACCGTTCTGCACCATGCACATGTCTGACATGGGGGCGAACATCATCAAGGTGGAGAAACCGGGCGGGGGCGATGACACCCGCCGTATTGGCCCGCCATTCATCAACGGTGAGTCAGCCGCGTTTCTGCAGCTCAATCGCAACAAACGCAGCATCGTACTGGACCTCCGGGCTGAAAAAGGCAAAGAAGCGTTCAAGCGCCTGGCCGAAAAGTCTGACATCCTGATCGAGAACGGCCGCCCGGGCTCCATGGACAGGCTCGGCCTCGGCTACTCGGACATATCGGCGATAAACCCCGCGATCGTGTACTGCTCGATCTCCGGGTTCGGACTCACCGGGCCCTACGCGACCCGGCCCGGGTTTGACCTGATCGCCCAGGGGATGAGCGGGCAGATGGCCATCAACGGCGAGCGTGGCGGCGCTCCCCTCAAGGTGGGAGTGCCCATCGCAGACCTGAACGCCGGAATGTTTGCTCTTCACGCCATTGAAGCCGCCTACATCTACCGGTTGCGGACGGGCAAGGGCCAGCATGTTGAGACTTCGTTGCTGGAAGCGGGCCTCGCCTACACCGTGTGGGAGACCTCGTACTACTTCGCAACCGGAGAAGTTCCCCCGCGCATCGGCTCCACTCACCGGCTCATAGCGCCCTACCAGTCCTTTGAGACGAAGGACGGCCACATGAATGTCGGCGCGGCAAATCAAAACAACTGGGTGCGCCTCATGCGCGCCATCGGCCGCGAGGACCTGCTTGAAGACCCGCGCTTCGATAGCAACCCGTCACGGCTCGAGAACGTCGAGGCGCTGCGGGAGCATCTAGACGCCACCTTCCGGTCGAAAACAACAGACGAGTGGCTGCCGATACTTGAGGAAGCGGGAACGCCCGCCGGTCCGATCCTTGAACTGGACCAGGTGTGGGCCAACGAGCAGGTCCTGGCGCGCGATATGGACGTGATAACCGAGCACCCGATTGCCGGTCCCGTCCATAACATCGGCATCGCCGTGAAGATGCACGGCACGCCGGGGCGGATCGAGTCCGCCGCCCCAACCCTGGGCCAGCATACGGACGAAATCCTGGAATTCGCCGGCTACGGCCCAGAGGAGATAGCTGAATTCAGATCGTCCGGGATAGCAGGCCCGGATGCGGGCTCCGGGTAGCCCCCGCTCATGATCCGGCGGCCCCCCCGGGCCGGGCCGCGGCGAGGGTGGCAGACGTCGGCGTCGGCGCCCCGGGCGGACTCTGTCCTGCGGCAGGCGTGGTGTGTCTGTCCCTGCGCGCTCCCCTCTCCCCGGGGAGAGGATTAAGGTGAGGGAGAAGTTCTATCCTGGAACCGCGTCCATTAACGTCATCGTCAAAATCACCTGAGAGTGCCATTGACACCCCTGAACCCGCCGCGCGCCGTCACATTTGACCTGTGGCAGACGCTGATGTTCGAGGAGAGCACAGGCCGCGGCGAACTGCGCGTCCATGACGGCGTCAATGCACTGCGCGACGCCGGGATCACGGTTCAACCGGAGCGACTCGGCGACGCCATCAGGTCCGTGGGCAGGGAGACGGCTGCTGACCACGACCGCGGGGTCGACCGGCCGTTCGCCGAACGCATCCGGCAGATCCTTGCCGCCGCCGATCCGGCCGCGCCCGATTCGCTAACCGAGGCCCAGTTCGAGACCTTCTCCCGGGCCATCGACGAGCCGTTCCTTGTCCGTTCTCCGAGCGTCTACCCATCGGCAAAAAACGTGTTGCGCTCTCTGACCGGGAAGGGCATCCGTACCGCGCTTATCTCCAACGTGGGGTCCACGTCCCCCGGGGTCTACAAACGCTTCCTTGATCGAGAGGGCATCGGGCAGTACCTCGAAGTCCTGACCTTCTCCAACGAACTTGCGGTGGCCAAGCCCGCGGGGGGAATGTTCCGGCACACACTGGAGCAACTCGGCGTCGCACCGGAAAACGCTCTGCACGTGGGCGACAACCTGCATGCCGATGTCGGAGGAGCGAAGGACGCCGGCATGGCCGCCGTGTGGATACGGGGATTCGATGAACGCGAGCCGCGCATACAGCCGGACTACACGATCTCTGGTCTGGACGAGCTGCCTGAAGTCATCGACCGCTGGCTCGCCCGATGACGTAAATCTGCCCGCGAATTCGGACGCGGATCTGGCTGGGGTTGCATCTCCGGTAGGACGGGTGCATCATGGTTACAGATAAACCGGCTAATCAGCCGATTTAATAAACGGCAACCCGGAACGGAA
>JADFRU010000097.1:0-6244 GCA_022561115.1 Chloroflexota bacterium
GGAGCTTGGCATCGGCGTGATAGCCCACTCACCACTCGCCAAGGGAATACTGACCGGAAAGTACAGGCCCGGGCACCGGTTTCCCGGCGACGATGAGCGCAGTGACCATTTCGTGTTCCGGGAGGGCGGCCTTGAGCGCGCATGGGAAGTTGTGCCAGCGCTACAGGCCTGGGCGGGCGATCACGGACGCGACATCGTGCAACTGGCGATCGCATGGACGCTGGCCCATCCGGCGATGGCTTCGTGCATCGTCGGGGCGAAGACGCCGGATCAGGTGTTGCACAACGCAAGCGCGGCAGACTGGCGCCTGAACGAGGCGGAGATGGCGGAGCTACGCGAGATCCTGGCGCCGGTTGATCTTGGAACGATAGCCTGACGAAGGGAACACGGCCCGGTGATAGCGCCGGTCCTTCCTAGCGCGGATACCAGCGCCGGCCCTCGATCAGACCCCTGATGTAACCCACCTGGCCGACGTGCTGCATGTTCCCGGCGACCATGCCGACCATCTCAGTCCCGAGCGAGTTCCCGGAGCCCTCCAGCACGCGATCGTGGTCGTCAGCAGCCGGTGATACCAGGAACTCCAGTGAACGCCGATACACGGCGGCGTAGTAACCGAGCACGGTTGCAGAGTCCGGCGGGCGAACGCCGTCAACCTGTTCCGATGTGTGGCCGATGCCGTAATCGGTCGGGTTGGCGGGCAACCCGAACTTCTCGTACCAGCGGCCTTCGATCCAGGTCTGCTCTCCGCCATCCATGTCTGAGACGCGCCGATCAAGGCCGCGCGTGAGGTGCCAGCCGACCCACGCGATCGAGTTCGCCTCCGTCGCGGGGCGGTACCAGAGTTGCTCCGGGGTAAGGCCGTCGAAGGCCAGTTCCATGAAAGCGTGAACGCGGTCCAGGGCGTCAGCGGTGAACTCGTTGATTTTCAATTGACCGGCCCCCCGAGCAGGATTCCCATCAGGCCTGAAGTACGACGCATGTGATCGTTCGCGTCACGCCGCTGACGTCATGGACATGTTCTTGAAACCGGGCCAGTTCTGACAGATCATCCACCTCAATCGTACATATAACGTCATGTGGGCCTGTCACGGCGTCCACCGCCAGAATTCCGTCGATCGCCAGCAGGGCGCGAGCCAGCGCGTCTATATCGCTGCCGGGAGCCGTATCAACAAGTTGATATGCGCGAACCGTCATTGCTCTCCCCCGTCCACCCCCGGGACCATGCCCGGGCGTTGGGTGGCAGACCTGGCCCGGGACGCGACTGGATTGCGCCGGGCGTGATCTGAAGTTGCCAGCCTGTGCCAGCCGTGTATCGACCGTGCCGGAGAGTGTAACCGGATGCTACGCGGACAGACACCGCGAGTTAGAATCGGCCGGGCCTGTCTTGATGTCCCGGGATGTCACGAGACCGTACGTGGTTTTCCGGGCCTGCCTGTGAATCGGCCCGGCCATCGTCACAAGTTGCATTTCGCATGTACCGGCGTAGTGACGCCATTGTGGCGGCTCTGGATTGGAGAAAATGGATTGAAAGTTTCAGGCCATTTCGGCGCCGGTCCACTGACCGACGTTCCCGCCGAGGTCGAACGCGCTGAACGCCTCGGCTACGACGCCATCACCACTTCCGAGACGATGTATGAGGCGACCACGCGGTGGACCCTGGCCGCTCACGTCAGCACGCGGGCGGAAATCGGCACGTCAATCATCATCGCCTTCCCGCGCAGCCCCTTCGTGATGGCGCAGATGGCGTGGGAGCTGCAGAAGGCGACAGGCGGCCGGGTGATGGTGGGGCTGGGAACGCAGGTGAAGGGCCACAATGAACGACGGTTCAGCTCCGGCAAGTGGGAGGCGCCGGCGACCCGTATGGAGGAGTACGTCCGGATGATGCGGGCGGTGTGGGACACGTTCCAGACCGGCGCAAAACCGGAGTTTGAGGGCCGTTTTTACAACTTCACACTCTGCCCGCCAGCGTTCAACATGGGGCCGATCAACCACCCGCCGCCAAAGATATTTATCTCGGCGGTCGGACCGGCCATGACCCGGGTCGCCGGGCGCGTCGCGGACGGGTTGATTCTTCACAGCTTCACCACGGAGAAGTACGTCCGAGAAGTCACATTGCCCGAGCTGAAACGCGGCGCCGCGCAGGCGGGCCGCGATCTGTCCGAGATCGAGGTCACCGGCGGCGGGATGATGGCGCTCGGTGAGGACGAATCCGAGATAGAGCAGAAGCTGCTCGCTCTACGCAAGCCGATCTCTTTCTACGGATCAACCCGCACCTATCTCAATGTTTTCGATACCCACGGCCTCGGCGAGCTGGGACTACTCCTGCACGACATGTCGTTGCGTGGCGAATGGGACCGGATGGTCGAGTCCGTGTCGCTTGACGTGGTGCGGGAGTTCGCGATCACCTCTACATATGACGACCTGCCCGGCACGTTGGCCCACCGGATGGATTACGCCACAAGGGTTTCGTTTGAAGCGCCGACCGAAACACCGGAGCAGGAGGACAGGCTGACCGATCTGATCCGCCGGGTCCAGGCGATCTGACACCCCCTCCGGTGCGGACGCTGGTAAGGATAGGGACCGGAACGGTAATCGCAGTTTCGCAGTGAGGAGTAGGGGCGATGAAGAAGATCACGATGCTTTCCGCAGTAATCGCGTTCGGGCTGGTGTTGGCGCTCCTGATGAAACGGGCGGGGCCGAAAGCGGGCACGGGCGTCGGCGCAAATCGCCACAGGCGCTGAAACTTCGCCCAGCGGCCAGTGGCCCACGGCCGCGGCAAGATGTTGAAGCGATTCCAGGGCGACCCCGGGTACGCGGGCCAGGTTTGCGAAGGGAACCCTGTGCCGCGTGTTGGCGGGGCCGCCCTCGGCGTACCCCGGGGGCAAGATCAAGCCAGCGGGCCGCAGCATCACGGCCGCATCTATCGCGGAGCGATCAGGCGGCTTCCCGATGCGATACTTCAAGCCGGGATCGGTGATCCTGTAAGGCCAGCAAGCGTGCCGCCTCGCGCATCATGTGCTGATCCGACGGTCCATCGATCACCCCCGGCAAAATGGCCCGGAACGTTGTGCCATGTCCGGACCGGCTCTCGACCGAAATTTCGCCTCCGTGAAGACGTACGATCGATGCCGTGATGTACAGGCCGACTCCCGTGCCGGGCACTTTTCGCGTCTGTTCGTTATCAACGCGATAGAACGCATCAAATATGCGCTCCTGTGACTCCTCCGGGATGCCGGCCCCGAGGTCAGAGACGGTCAGTTCCAACTTTTGTGCGGTGACGACAGCCCTCAGGGTGATCGGCGCGCCTTCCGGAGAGAATTTCGAAGCGTTGGTCACCAGGTTGGTGATCATCTGCTCCAACCGGTTGCGGTCCCCGGTCAGCCAGAAGCTCTCAGTTCCGTCCTCAACCTCCAGTCGCTGATTGCGTCTTGAAAGGATCGGATCGAACATCGCCGACATGTCGCGTATCAGATCAGACAGAAGGAAATCATCCAGTTCCAGCACGAGCGTGCCGGCATCGATCCTGGACAGGTCGAGCAGATCGGTGATCAGCAGGTTCAGGCGGTGAACGTTGCGGCGCACGACATCAAGGTGTTTCAACTCCCGGGCGCCCAGATTGCCTGAACTGTTTCGCTTGAGGATGTCGGTGAAGGCCGAGATGCTGGTAAGCGGCGTCTTCAGTTCATGTGAAACGGTTGCAAGGAAGCGTGTCTTGGCGTTATTGGCCACCTTCAGTTCGTCAAAGGCGTTTTGAAGTTCCGCGTGAGCGGCCTCGTTCCAGCGGTTGGCCTCTTCAAGTTCCTGCTTTTGCTCCGTTATCGAGTCAAAAGTGGACTGCAACTCCCGGTGCGCTGACTCCTGCCAACCCTGGGACTCTCCCGCTTCAATCACGCGCTCTGACAGGTCCTGCGTAATCATTCGCTCACGGATCAACATATCCCGGGCGCTGTGCATCTCGGCCTCGAAGATAGCGCCCGTCATCGCGGATGCTGCGACACACACCTTCTTGAGATCCGACCCGGTAAAGGCGAGCGATGGGCCGCGATCTATGAGTAGATGGGCGATGGCCGGCCGACGCTGGCCAATCGGAGCGATCGCCCAGTTTGCCCGGGCGCGCTTCACCACCGTGACAGGGGCGTCTCCGGCCGCCGAATCCTCGACGAAGGACATCAACTCGGCTGCCGTCCAACTCGGGCCCGGGTTCTCTACTTCAGCACACACACGATACGCGACACGCGACGCTACGCCGGCCCAACCCGCAATCAATACGATCAACGAACGATAACCGACGCATGCACGAAGATCGTTCGCCGGATGTACGTAACCCGTCAACTCTCGATTGAGTTCCCCACGTATCGGTTGTATTGCTTCGTTGGCCATTTGCATCCCATCGCGTCACGCCATATCGGTCACACGGGTGATCGTTGCATGGAGCGGTGAGCACTGAATGACAGCCATCCCTACATCGCAATGTCGGTAAAGTGGAGGCCCCTCCTCCCGTTTCCGGGTGATATCCACAGCTTGCCGTTGGTCCGCCACCTGACCCCGGGCTGGCGAAAGTCAGCAGTTGATTCAGGACGGATACACGTCCTGGAGAAACTCGGACAGCGCGGCATTGAACAGGTCAGGCCGTTCAAAGTAGACCGAATGTCCCGTACGTGGAACCCGTTCCAGTCGCGCTCCGGGGGTGACGTTCGCTGCCGCCTCGATCATGGGCGACGGGAGTACAACGTCCTCGTCGCCGGTGAGATACAAGGTTGGAGTTGTGTATCCGGCCATGTCCCGTTTTGCGATATCCAGCCGGGGGAGGAATGATCGAGGGGGGTTCAGGCCCTGTATCGCTGAATACAGGTAATGGAGCGACGGTTGTTCTCGAAGGCAACGCTCACCGACCGCGGGGTTGTAGCTACCCGGTCGCCGTTCCTCCCAAGCCAACCGAAGACCTTCCAACCGATCACGATTTGACTCACGGGCCTCGTCTATCTCCGGCGTGCGCAGGTTCCCCGGGGTTGACGCCATCAGCAGTGCGGCAACTCGTTTCGGCTGCTGAACCGCAAGCGGGAGACAGGTCCATCCTCCCATCGACTGCGCCACCAGCGCGACCCGGTCTATCTCAAGTTTGTCCAGCAACTCGGACAACACCGTCGAGTATTCGACCTGCTCGGCGGAGTCTCCGTTCCATGTGGAGCTCCCGAATCCCGGGTGACTGAAGGTGATACAGGTGTACCTGTCGCGAAACGCCGGGACCTGCTGCCACCATGAAAGACGGTTTCCGCCTGCCCCGTGCGCGAATACGAGCGCCGGCCCGCTCCCTTCACTCTCGTACTCAAGGGTCGCGCTTTTAAGCCTGATCTCCGGCATCAGTGTCCCGGCCTCCTGAACGTTCGGTGAGGTTGTTTTGCCGGCCTCCCGGATTACACGAGCCCCGGGCCGGAGACGCCCCCGTCACGACATCGAGATCGCGCCGCAATGGCGTCTGCGTCTCGTTACGATGGAATCAATCGTAAGAATCCCCCAGCGTGTATCCCCGGTGCTTACGATTGGGGTAAACGTAAATCGGGGGTCCCAATCTCACTCAAGGGTGAAACAACCCACCTCCAATCGTAAAAACCGGGGGCAAAGCGCCCGAGAATGTCTGATTTCGGCACGTTTACGGCCCCTTCCGGAGCCCCACTTTCCCCAAAGCTATTCCAGCTTTGGAGATCTGATGTTACGGTAAAGCTAGGTTAGCTTCGGCGGACGGTCCCCGGAGACGAGTGATATTTGGAGGAAGCACATGGACGCATACTGCATGAAGTGTCGAACGATGCGCGAGATGAACGCCGCCGAGCAGGTGACGATGAAGAATGGCCGCCCGGCTACTAAAGGCAAGTGCGGCACCTGCAGCACGACGCTGTTCAAGATCGGGAAGGCCTCCTAGCGGGCTCCCGTATCTGACTAAAAAGGGGGTGGCCAGCGCTTCATGCGCAAGCCGCCCCTTTTTGCGTTCGAATTATTTCTCCGGTTTGAGTGCTTTCCCGTGCAGACCCCTGCACTTTCGCGACCCGGTCCGCACGAAGGCGATAGTCCGCCGGATTAAGCGAGTTGCCCGAAGTCCGTCGCCACCAGTGCGTGGATGGCGTCAAGTACCTCCTCGGGCAGCGGACCCATCTCCTGAGCGCCCAGCGCCTGGTCCAGGTGATCTAGTTCTGCCATGCCGACGAGGACGCCGGAAACGTTCGGGTTGGAGAGCGCGTAGCGTATG
>JADFRU010000098.1:0-6175 GCA_022561115.1 Chloroflexota bacterium
GCGACGATCATCAGGTCCGCCTGCCGGGGTGAGGCGCGCATCGCTTCCATCCCGAAGCGGGAGATGTCAAACCGGGACATGGCGGCGCCGATCATCTCGAACGCGCAGCAGGCGAGGCCGAACTGCAGCGGGAACATCGATGACTTGCGGCTCCAGTTGAGCAGGGTGTCGATCGACGTGACGGCGACGTTGCGGTCGAGGTCGTCCGGGGACTCAAGAAGCGGTTCAGGGTACGGAGTGGTGTGGGTGTCCCGCATCTGGCCGATAACGTGGCCTTCCGCCCTGTCGATATCCCAGGTCAACTCTACGAGGGGATGCTCCGGCGTTGGAATGATCGGCCGCTCGTACGGGTTGTTTGTCAATTTACACCCACTCCAGGGCCTTCTTGCGCCAGGCGTACACGTAGCCAAGTGTGACCACTGCGAGGAAGATCAGCACCTCGACAAGGACCACCCATCCAAAGGCTTCGGACAGGACTCCGTACTGGACGGCCCACGGGTAAAGGAAGATCGTCTCCACATCAAACACCACGAACAGCAGTGCGAAGTAGTAGTACCTGAAGTTGAACCGGGTCCAGCGTGAGCCGACGACGCGCATGCCGGACTCGTAGGTGGACAGTTTCACGATCTGGGAGCGTCTGTTGACCTCTTCCTGGGTGATCGTGCCACCGACCGGTTCCGGCTCGGTCGGGTCGGCCCTCGTCGGGCGCATGCCGATCATGGTGCCCATCTTGGACATCATGAGCATGCCGATGGGTACCGACACCGCGATCAGCACAAAAACCGCGATCAGGCCGTACTGTCTGAAATACTCTTCGCCCAAACCGATTTCCCTCGTGTTTCAGGTTGCGGGCCGGAGCATATCAAAGCCCAGATACGGCCACAAGTGAAATGAGACACAATCCACCGCTCAAGGCAAATTATCGCACGCGAATCTGGCCGGTCAGGACGCCCCGAGTTGCCCGGTTTACAGGTGGAAGTCGATGACGCCGCGGCCGTCTTCGCCCGCGTGCAGTGCGTCAAACCCCTCATTAATCTGGTCCAGTGAGTAACGCCGGGTGATCAGGCTGTCGACATCGATCTTGCCCTTGAGGTAGGCGTCTACCAGCACGTCAAAGGTCTCGTGGGGGCTGGCCGAACCGTAGTAGCTGCCGACAATGGTTTTCTGGTTGCGAACGATGTCGACCATATCGATGTTCGCGCTGTCCCCGATCGGGGCCAGCCCGACAAGCACGGCCGTCCCGCTCTTGCGGAGAGAGTTGATCGCGTTCTCGGTGGTGACGGCAGCGCCGAAGGCGTCAAACGCCATGTCCACCCCGCCGCCTGTCATCTCCTTGATAGCCTGGACGGGATCGGTTTCCCGGCTGTTCACCACGTCCGTCGCGCCGAACTTGTAACTGAACTCAAGTTTGTGGTCGTAGATGTCCACGGCGATAATGCGGGACGCTCCGGCCAACCGGGCGCCCTGGATCACGTTCAACCCGACGCCGCCCGATCCGAACACGGCGACCGTCATCCCCACCCGGGCAGCCGGGCTGTTAATCACGGCGCCAACACCGGTCGTCACGGAACAGCCGATAAGCGCAGCCACGTCCATCGGCACTTCGTCCGGAAGCGCCTGGCAGGCCTGCTGCGGCACTACGATCGTCTCTGCGAATAGTCCGACCTTCGCCATCTGGTAGACGTCCGTGTCGCCATCGTGCAGCCGTGCGGTGCCGTCGTACTGGAGCGCGCCCGTCTGTGCGTTGGTGTCACACAGCTGCGGACTTCCGCTGCGGCACGAACGGCAGTGGCCGCAGTTCGACACGAACGACATGATGCAGCGATCACCCGGCTTGACTCTTGTGACCCCTTCGCCGACTTCTTCCACCGTCCCCGCGCCCTCATGGCCAAGTACCACCGGAAACGGCAGTATCGCCGTGCCGTGCATGACGTGGATATCGCTCGCGCACACGCCGGCAGCCTCCATGCGCACCCGGACCTCCCCGGCCTTTGGCGGGTCCTGGGACAGTTCCTTCACCTGGAGCGGGGTATTTGCTTCGTAAAGTACGGCTGCCCTGGTCATATGGGGTCCGGTCTCCTGTCGTTTCGTGTTACTTGATCGGCGGCAAAAAATCTGCCTGCTCACATTAACAAAGAATTATCCCGGCTTTGGGTCCAACACATGGCATCTGGCCGCCTGCTACCGCATCACGAAGCGTTGATTACTGCAACAGCGACTAACGCGAGAAGGTCCCGGACCGGGCCGGGACCTTCATCCTGCGGTATCTGCACCGACTCTAGTCGGCGACTCCAACGGGTACGGCTGCGACGCGCTCTTGCAGGAGCTTCTTCATCGCTTTCACGTTGCCGTTGAGGTCGGGAAACTTTCCGTCATTCTTCGATTTGTCGAAGACGATCTCTCCGTCAAATGCGATCGTGAACACGCCGCTGCCGCCGGGAGTGACGGTGATGGACACGTCCGGTCCTACGGCCTGAAAAAATTCGGCTGCCATCCAGGTAGCCACGTTGTGGTGACCTCAAGGGACGCAGTAAGTGATCTCCGCCTGTACTTTGCCTTCAGCCATTCGATGCCTCCCGGCACTTAGATTTTGCCATTTCGGGGATTTTGGCCGGCACTCCGGAACCTGTCCAGCCTCGCCGGTCAGTTTCCACCAACCCCGATAACGTAGGTGTGACTCCGCGCTATGTCAAATGTGCACACAGTCATTCCCGGCTCAGCGCCAGGGATTCGGGACCTGCGCCCACGCTTACCTTATACTGTGCGCTCCACCGGACCCCCCCTGGTCATTTAGGAGGCGCCCATGCGATCCGAGGTAGTTCTTGCCGAAGTCACCCGCGAGGACGTAGTACGAATCGCCGATTGGTTGGACGATCCCGTTGTCTCCGATATGTGGTTCGGCCGCTATACGTATGGCGAGCCGGCGCATCTCGGCTACGAACCGAGGAAGATGATCGACGCCACTCCGGAAGAGTGGGACGAGGTTTTCCACGACCCGCATCATGAGCCGCATCGCTCAATCATGTCCGTGCGCACCACGTCTGGAGAGCACATCGGCGAGGCGCAACTGGCGATCGATGAAGCCCTTGGCGATGCCCAGCTATCGATCCTGATCGGCCGTACGGAACTCTGGCACCGGGGATACGGCACGGCCACGGTGATCGCATGCCTGGACCATATCTTCCGCAACCTGGGGCTGTTCCGGGCATGGGTCGATGTGCCGGAATACAACACCGCTGCCCGTGACATGTTCGAGCACCTGGGCTTTGTTCACGAGGGAACGCTGCGTCAGAGCCGCCCGCATGACGGGGCGCGGCATAACTCCGTGATCCTCGGGATGCTGTCTAACGAGTAC
This sequence comes from Chloroflexota bacterium, assembly GCA_022561115.1. Taxonomy (GTDB): domain Bacteria; phylum Chloroflexota; class Dehalococcoidia; order Lucifugimonadales; family Lucifugimonadaceae. The sequence goes on from JADFRU010000098.1 coordinate 3,356, forward strand.
GCTCGCCTGGCGGAAACCATAAACCAGGGTAGCCACTCCGTCTGATTTCGCCTGCGCTCCGAGCGAAACCGCGATGATCGCGGAGAGACGAGGCGTTTAACGGCCTTCCCATTTCGGCTCGCGTTTTGTGAGAAACGCGTCGATACCCTCGCGGGCGTCGTGGGCCTGCATGTTCTCTGTCATCAGTTGCTCGGCGACCTCGTAAGCCGGGCCGTAGTCAAGCCCGATCTGCGCGTAGAAGGCTCGCTTGCCGATCGCCAGCGTGTAGGAGCTAGCTGCTGAGACGTGTTTCGCCAGCTCCATGGTGCGTTCGTGAAGCTCGCCGGCCGGCACAACGCGGCTGACGAGTCCAAATTGAAGCGCCTCCTGCGCTGAAATCGGCAAGCCGGTAAGCAACATCTCCATAGCCTTCTTTTGCGGAACGGCTCTTGCCAGCGCCACCCCTGGAGTGATGCAGAACAGGCCGTTGCGAACGCCGGGAGTCGCGAACCGGGCTTCCTCCGACGCCACAGCCAGGTCACATGAGGCGACAAGCTGGCATCCGGCCGCGGTCGCCAGGCCGCCGACCTCTGCGATCACGGGCTGGGGAAGCAGCCGAATCGCCTCCATCACGAGGGTCGCCATGTTGAACACGTGCGCGTTGCCCTCTTCATCACCCTCAAGCAGCTCTTTCAAATCGTGACCCGAGCTGTATACCGGGCCATCAGCCCGGATGATGACCACCCGCACCGACTCGTCGCCGGAGATCGCGTCGAGCTTCTCTTTCAGCCGGGAGAGGAGTTCGGACGATACGGCGTTCCTGCGACGCGGGTTGTTCAATGTCAGGATGGCTATCCCGTCCTGAACCTCGTCAAGGACCAGGTCCCGGGTCTCAGTTGATGCGCCTGTCATGTCCGGCCCACTCCTTGTCACGAAGGACGTATTTCTGAATTTTCCCTGTCGCCGTTTTTGGAAGTTCTCCAAACTCGACGTGTTTCGGAGCTTTGAAGTGAGCGATCCGATCGCGGCAGAACTGGATGATCTCCGCTCCGGAGACCTCAGCGCCGTCATTCTTCACGATGAACGCCTTCGGGACTTCCCCCCATTTTTCGTCCGGCACGGCGACGATGCACACCTCCATGACGGCCGGGTGCTCCATGATCACCTTCTCCACTTCCTGGCTGGAAATGTTCTCTCCGCCGGAGATGATGACGTCCTTGGCGCGGTCCCGCAGCTCGATGTACCCGTCCTCGTGCCACACGCCGAGGTCACCGGAATGGAACCAGCCTCCTGCAAACGCCTTCGCCGTGGCGTCCGGGTCGTTGTAGTACCCGGACATGACCATATTCCCTCGCATCACAACTTCGCCCATGGTGTTGCCATCGCGCGGCACGTCGATCATCTCGTCATCGACCACCCTCAGCCCGGGCTCTGCGATCATGAACGGAACCCCCTGCCGGGCCTTCAGATTCGCCCGTTCATGCACGTCCATCGAGGCCCATTCAGGTTGCTCGGCGGAGACCGTTATCGGTCCGTAAGTCTCGGTCAGCCCGTAGGTGTGTATAACGTTAGCGCCCATCGCCTCGATGCTGCGAATCACCTGCGGCGCGGGGGGCGCTCCGGCTGTCATGATCCTGACGCCGGAAAGTTTGCCTTCGCCCGCGTGAGGCGAGGAGTAAAGCGCGGTCAGCACCGTCGGAGCGGCGCACATGTGGCTCACGCCCCGGTCGGCAACGATGTTGTACACCTCTTCGGCGTCGATTCGGCGCAGACAGACGTGCGTGCCTCCGACCGCCGTTACCGCCCATGTGTAGCACCAGCCGTTGCAGTGGAACATCGGGAGCGTCCACAGGTAGACGCTGCGCCAGGTAATCCCGATCTCCAGCGCCTCGCCGAGCGCCGACAGGTAAGCGCCGCGACCGCTGTACTCGACGCCCTTTGGCATCCCGGTCGTGCCCGACGTGTAGTCGATCGCCACCGAGTCCATCTCTGAATGAAGCCGGACGTACGGATCACCGTCCGGCGCTGACGCCAGGAACTGCTCGTAATCGGGACCTTCTATGCCCTCATCGCGCGGCGTCGTGTCGACCGACTGCACAAAGGTCTTTATCCCGGGCACCTCGTCTTTGAACTCCCGGATAACCGGTGCGTACTCGGAATCGAACACCAGTACCTTTGCGCCGGAGTGGTTCAGGATGTAGGCGATCTCCCGGGCCGACAGGCGGATGTTGATCGCCACGAGCACCGCACCGAGGCGCATGGGGCCGTAATGCCCTTCGAGCATCGCAGGAACGTTCGGCACAAGGAATGCGACCTTGTCTCCGTAGCCAACTCCCACATGCGCCAGCGCTGACGACAGCCGTCTTACGCGCTCCGCGAACTCGGCGTACGTGTAACTCGTGTCCCCGTAAATAACGGCCGGCTTGTTCGGGTAAACAGCGGCGCTCCGGTCAAGGAACGTCGCAGGGCTAAGCGCCTCGAAACCAACAGTGCTCTCCATGACGCCCTCCCGTATTGACTATTGCCGTTCGCAACAACTCGGTTTTCCCGGTGACCCGGGCAGGTGGTTTAGCTCCCCGCTTACTCGTCTTCCGGGATATCTACTCCAACCACCGTCTGCGCCGCTCCGTCCCCTGAAACGTCCATCGAGAGCCAGTTCGCCCGTTCGCTTTCACGGGCCACGACGAACACGTTTTGCGGGCTCATCGGCAGCCGGTCCATGCGCACGCCGATCGCGTCGTAGATGGCGTTGGCCAGCGTTCCGGCGGGCGGCACTATCGGGACCTCGCCAACGCCGCGCACCCCGTACGGGCCGTCGGACGCAGGCACCTCGATCAGCTC
>JADFRU010000099.1:0-6120 GCA_022561115.1 Chloroflexota bacterium
TTAAGAGTGAAAAGGAAATTGAACTCATTCGTCGGGCAAGTGAACTTGCCGGGCGCGGAATTGCGGAGGCGATACGTTCAACGGAACCGGGCGTGGTCGAGTACCAACTCGAAGCCGCCGCACAATTTGTGTTCAAATTGAATGGTGCACGTGGACTCGGTTACAGCGCGATCGTGGCCGGCGGCACTAACGCCTGGATGGGTCACTACTCTGCCAACGCAGATCCGGTCCGGGACGGGGATCTGATCCTGATGGACGTGGCACCTGACTATCACTACTACACGTCTGATGTGACCCGCATGTGGCCAAGCAACGGACGTTACTCGCAGGACCAGCGCGATTTGTACGGCTTTATCGTCGAATATCAGAAGGCATTGCTACGCCATATCAGGCCCGGCATAACGCCTGATCAGGTCATGCAGGAGGCCGCGGCCGACATGCGCAGCGTGTTCGAGCGAATCGACTTTTCGAAAAAGATTTATCGCGACGCTGCGGAGGGTGCGTTCACATTCAAAGGGCACCTATCCCATCCTGTCGGCATGGCAGTGCACGACGTTGGAAACTACCACGATCGTACGCTACTGCCCGGAATGGTTTTCTCCATAGATCCGATGATTTGGGTCCCGGAAGAGCGTCTGTACATACGAATGGAAGACGTGGTCGTTGTGACTGAGGACGGCGTCGAAAATCTCTCTGGTAACTTAGCGATAGAGATAGACGATATCGAGCGCTTAATCAAAGAAGAAGGTGTCATTCAAAAAACGCCAACCGCGCTTTTTTAAATTCTTTTGGCCTGACAACGACCATTACCGCTTTGAAGAGATGTATCGCTCGACTTGTCGCTCGAGTAACTGTAATGGTAATGAACCCGCACCGATGACTGCGTCGTGAAACTCACGAATGTCAAAAGCGCTGCCCAATTCGCCCTTTGCGCGCTCGCGTAATTCGAGGATCTTTATCATGCCCATTTTGTAACCAAGGGCTTGCCCGGGGTTGACGAAAAACCGTTCAACTTCGGTAACGATATCGCCCTCTGACAGCGGTGTATTGTCGCGGAAGTAGTCGATCGCCTCCTCACGCGTCCATCGCTGCCCGTGGATGCCGGTGTCCAGTACGAGCCGCACTGACCGCCACAATTCGTTCTGCAAACGTCCAAAGTTATGATACGGGTCCGCGTAGAAACCCATCTCTTTTGCCAACTGTTCCGCATACAGCGCCCAACCTTCGGTAAACGCACCATATCCCCCGTACTTGCGGAAACCTGGCAGTCCTTCGATTTCTTGCGCCAACGCAATTTGAAAGTGATGACCCGGCACGGATTCATGATAAGTGATAGCGGTAAAAACGTACTTCTGTACGCTGGTCATATCGGCGAGGTTGGCGTAGTAAATCCCAGGGCGACTGCCATCCTCAGATGGTCGATTATAAAACGCGATGCTGGTCGAGTTTTCGCGCCAGGGTTCCACACGTCGAACTTCCAATTGAGCCTTCGGCAGAGTATAAAAATAGTCGCCCACGACGCCATAAATCTCGCTTACCTGAAGTCGTGCATCGGTCAGGAACTGTTTCCGCCCGGCATCCGAGTCCTCGTAGTAATTGTTGGGATCTTCACGAATGAAGTCGAGCAGGGTGTGCCCGGAATATCCAGGTCGCTTCTCGCGCAACGGTTGCGGATGCTGGTAGACGTGGGCGTGGTGGACCGGCGCCAGGCAGATGCACGGGCGAATCAAGTGCGTGCTGGCGCAGCAGGGGCTCGGGCTGATTCCTGCGATTCAGCTCCTCGGCGAGTGGGGGATGCGCTGGCTCGAACGCGACATTGACGTGGACGACCTCAACCCCGGTTGCTCATGTGGGACATGCATAAGCGCGTTGTGCTGGATCGGCTGCCGGACGAGCGCGTTGTGGTCCAGGTGGACTTCACCGGACACGCACGGATACGATCTGGCTTGTCCTGGAACGGCCCGAGCCGTCTGTCTGCAATCACGACCCGGGCTTCGAGGTCGATCTTTTCGTGAGCGCCGACACACTGACGATCCACCGCGTCTGGATGGGTCTTCAGTCCTGGCGGTCCGCTTTTCAGGACCGTCTGATCACATTCCAGGGGCCGTCTGCTTACGCCCGCGACTTCCCGGACTGGTTCCTGCTCAATCACTTCTCGAACGTCCCGATGCCTGTCGCAGCCGGGCGACCCGTCCTCCCGGGATGTGACCCGTATCGTGACGGCCTGTTGTGGCCGGGGACGGACCGGCGCGTGACGGCGATTTCGTGATCGGCGCGAACTGAGCAGCGATGGCGTGTGGCCGAATACAAACGTCCGGGGGCCGCAGCAATGCGCAACCCCCGGACGTGCATTTCCTCTTTCCGCCGGCTAGATAGCCGGAAAGGCCCTCACCTGTTGCCCGGTTATCGGGCGGTGATTCCCACCTGGTCGGTCGGCGACAGGGAGTCACCGGAGCCGGTGGTGGTGTCGATCGTGAACAGCGCCCCACCCTCGACGGTCAGCGCATACACGTGCCCGCCCTCAAGGACGAACTGCTGGCGTGCGTTCTGCAGCGTCAGGATGTCTGCCGTAGCGTTGATGTCGTTGCCCGTGGCGTCGAGCGCCTCGTCAAAGCTGCCGGAAGCAACACCGTTCTTGAACGGGCCGCTCGCGGAGCAGGCTCCTCCGGTGTCATCGCACAGAACATACACGCCGATCGTGCGGTTCAGGTACGTGTAGTTCTTGACCAGCTCGTTCGGGTTGGTCGTGATCAGCTCCACGAACGCGGCGTCGGAGGTCGTCAAGCCCATCAGGTTGACGATGAAGTGGTTTCCGGCCGTCACGGACGTAGCGGAGTTAAGCGCCGGGGTCCAGGAGTGAACGCCACCGGAGTACACGACCGGCTCCGTCACGCTGCCTGAAGTGTAGGTATTGGTAATGTCAGGGGCCACCGTAAGCGTATCGCCGGAGACAGCGGTCACCGTGTGGAACGATGCCGTACCCGTCGAACCGTCGCCGTCGGAGTCCGAGTCGATCAAGATATAGTCGCCCACGGCGAAGTTGTTTGTGCCGCCTGTAACAACGACGGTGTCGCCGTCGTTGTCAGACACGAACGCCGTGCTTGAAGGCGCGTCCTGTGACACCACGTACCCGAACTCCCCGGCCAATCCCGAGGACGCGTTAATCGTCAACGTGGCCGATGAGGACGTGGCGGCGAACGATACGACCGATACCGCAAGTCCGCCGACGATCACCAGGAGGGCGAGAACTAGCGCTTTGCCGTGGCTCAGCGAAGATATTCTGAATGTCAATTTGGGTTTCACCCCGCAATGCTCGTGAGAGACTCCGGCAACCCGCCGATAAGCGCGAAATCCCAGGTTCATTTATTGATGGAGACCACCAGACCCGGCTCAGCAGCCGGGCCTGAGATCGTCACCACACCAGAGTGGATAACGCTGCCGAAATCTCTCCCGCACAACTTCTACCCGGCCACGCGATTTCGGCTCGCAGTCCACCTGAACGACCCGCTGTAGCCCCGTAGCGCACGCTTTACGTGCCGGCACGCAGCTTCAATGGGTGTCAACCGACATGATCAGGCCGTTCGAGCCGTTAGGCCCGTATCAAGTGGCTCACAGGGCCGCGCCTTATGGCTCATCCTGGTGAGCCTTTCGGCTCATAACCGGTCCCGCCGTCCGTGTTTCTTCACATGGTCCCGTCTCTAGCGCGGCGCGTCGGCCGGTTCCTGGTTTATAGGTGCAGGCGATACGGGAACCTTGCTCGCCGAGCGGTTGCAGTCCCCGGCCACCGATGCGGTGTTGATCGACTCAGACCCGGTTGTAGCAGCGAGGGCGAGGACGCGCGGGCTGGAGGTGATCGATGGCTCCGCGCTGGATATCGAGACGCTGGAACGCGCTGGCGCTGCGGAAGCCACGGGATTTGTCACCGTCACGCACTCGGACGAGGTGAATTTCCAGGCCTGCCTGCTGGCGCGCGACCACTTCGATATCGAAAACGTGGCGGGCGAGCGCGAGTCGGTTGCGGATGCGGCAGCGCGGCTGACGGGGTGATCGGACTTGGGTGGGGGGGGTTTTCGCCCACGCCCACGCCCACGCAAAACTCTCTGCCCTTGATGTTGTGCAGGATGACGCGCTATACCGGGCCTGCGATCTCGGGCACGGCCCGCGGGATGGTCCACCCAGTGGCTCGAAGCGGTGCGATCTCATCGCCTGATTCATCGAACGCGCCGGCATCGCAGGCTCGGCGGAGCCGGTTCCTGACCTTCTTCCTTCCATTGTGGCGCCCGGCCAAACTCCAGGCCGGTGTCGCGTTCCGGCGGACGACGCTTCGCCCAGTTACTGGTGTCCCTGACCGGGACTCCCACCGCAACGCCTTGCTTCAGAGCGGCATGACGACCGTCGGGCCGTGACAATCGACGGCTACACAGGGCGCGCGCCCACCGACGCGTGGGCCAATGAACCGCTACCCCCCCCCGGTAGCGGTGTGAAGTCCAAGTCACGGCCCACGAGCGAACAGAGGCGGCCGTTTATGTCACGTCGTAATACCCGTCCGACATCAGCATCTGATCTGTCGATCCAAATCTGATCTCGTGAACAACATTGCGAATCCACCGGCTTGCCATGTGCTCGTTCGGGAATTTCGTGCAGTCCACCGTGAAGTCGTACAACGCCGTGTCGTGCGGGTGAGCATTGCCGAGATGGTCAAACCACCCGGCCCTGGCCCGTTCAAGGTCGCGCAACACCTCCCTGGCTTCTCCGGGGCCGATGCCCAACCTGTTGCAGGTCCTGGAAATCCTGGCGTCAAGCGGAGCGAACAGGCCGATGTGAATTACGTCAGGAACTTCACGCAGGGCGACGCATCCGGCACGCCGGCCAAGAACCACGTTCGGAACGCGAGCGTAGTCTGCGGCCGTCTCGAAAATGGCCGCTTTGTAGTCATCATCAGAGATCTGCGCCGGCAGCGTCTTTTTCGACGAGTCTCGGGGCGCCATCGGCTCAATCCAGAGCATCCCGTCGATTGTTGAATCCACCGGGTACCGGCCCATATTGTCGAACCAGCGTTCGATCGTGTGGCCAAATCTGGTCCACCTGTTGCCGTACGCCAGTTCCTTGCGAACCACCGCCTCAACAGTTGCGTTGAGTCTGCGGGTGGTGTGCCTCAGGGCCGAGAGCTCGACGTATGATCCGCCGATGTCCCGGGCAAGCCGACCGCCCACCTCGGGGCACCCTGCGCCCATCTGTCCACCAAGTGTGATCGCCAGCATGATTCCTCCTCATAGGAGGTACCGCTGTCAGCTCAGTGTCCTGGCAACTGTGGCCTCGGCGGAACCTCAGGCACTCATGTTGTCGGGCCGTCGCGACCGGAGCGTCCTCGCCGAAGCGCCCTGGAGGCACGACGAGCAAGCAAATTAGTCGCGGTTTATGCATGTATTATAACGAATTACGTCATTCTGATCCGTGAAAACCTTCACATCTACGGAATACATCGCAATGAATGTATTAGTTACGTTTTTCACATATCGACAACGTTTTTTGGCGAAGGTTTCTTCCGCAACTCGATGTGTCTTCAGGTGGTAACCAGGCAGTAGTTTGTCGCCCGCGGGAGCGACCGAGCTTCGCCGGACGGCAGGCGTCAGTGGTTGTTGCGTTGCGGTATCGAGCGCGAACCTCACCTCCCACGCGATGGTCGCCCCGAGGGCTTGAAGCCCCGCCATCTCGTCGCTGAGTGTCCCGGAGCGATGGATGCCGTAGCCGAAACGCTTGGTGTCGGTACCGATGAATTACCGGCTGCCGTCGGAGTTATCCGGGACCGCCCCCGGGATTACCAGCGTGCGCTTCGCGATCTCCGTCAACGTCCGATGGATCTGCAACGTGACCTGACAGGCTTTATGGCCAAGATTCCTGAAAAGGAGGAGGACGAAGGACCGTTTCCGCTGTGAACGCGAAACGGCCTCCGGATGTACCGGAGGCCGCTCGAAACAAGCCTTTGGTAGCCCCTACGGAATAAGGCTCGACGGCCTGTAATAGGGGCGGATTCGTCATAACGGAGAGGATGATGTCGCCGGAATCGTGTATCAACCGTGTGATTCGCGGGTGTTCTCCGGGAACTGCCATCCATATACG
>JADFRU010000100.1:0-6110 GCA_022561115.1 Chloroflexota bacterium
CGGACAAAGATCGGAGCCGCAGGAAGCAGGGGAGCTCTTGCTCGCCGCCCGCGACCAACTGCTGGCGTACGAAGTTCGGGTTCCGTTTGCCTGGCAAACGCAACTCGATCTGGCAGCCGTGGCAGCGGCGCTGGTCGCCAACGGGAACAGCGAATTCACGGCCGAGACCGTAGGCAGATACCGAAACGTATCGGCGCTAATGCCAGCTTTTGCTCCGATCCAGACCACGGCCGCCCGGCAGGTTGTGATCGCCGGCGATTATCGCCTTGGCATAACGATCGCCAACCTGGCGATCAGCCTGGAGGCGGAAACGGCGCCCAGTCCCGGAGCATGGTGGGCACGGGGCGAAGCCGCTTACCAGCTTGATCGGATGGAAGAGGCGCGCATAGCGTTTGAAACCGCTATCAGCCGCGCCCCGGACTCCGCCCACGCCGCCGCCTCACACAGGGGGCTCGCATTCATCGCAGAGATCGCGGGTGACGGGGAAGCGGCGGCGGAACATCACGCACGCGCCGACGAGCTCGGCGGATAAGTTGGGATGGGTGGTCGCGGGATATCGCAATTCCTGAACTGGACACCGGAACCAAACCCCGGCTGTAGAGCATCGCTACCCCGGCCTCAGACTCGCCCGTAAACGTCTTCTAACCGGACAATATCGTCTTCGTCCAGGTAGTCTCCGAATTGCGTTTCCAGGATTTCCAATCGGCAATCTCCCGGGTTGGAGATCCGGTGCGTAACGCCGACAGGCACCCGGGCGTCATCACCCGGACCCAGATCGAACACTTGATCGCCGACCAGAACCCGGGCAAATCCAGATAACACGACCCAGCGTTCACTGCGTCTTTCGTGCCGCTGCAGGCTAAGCTTTTGACCGGGTTCCACCGTGATGACCTTCACCAGGTGGCCGGGTCCGGTCCGTACGACCAGAAATGAACCCCAGGGTCGCTTGACCCTCTGGTCGAAATCAGATGCGATCATTCGGGGTCCGTTCACTGAGATTGTGCCCGTTCCAGGCAGTATCAACGTTTAAGAATCGCCAGACAACGCATTTTGTCACCACAGTCTCGTTGATCCTTTTGACTACAGCATCCGTAATATTGCCCAGGGGGTCCGATAGCTCCTCACCGGCAGATTTGTCCACCGAACCCGGCGCCAGGTAGCTTCCAGACCTCAGCCCGATGCTTACGACCCTGACCTCGTTACTTTCCCGTCTACGCCCGCGGCGGCCGCGCGATCGCGCGATCGCGGGCCTTTCCGCGGTCCTCGTTGTAGCGGCCGTACTTGGCGGAGTCTGGGCGTTTCGCATCGCCCAACGGGCAGAGGCGCTCGGGCAAGAACTGCGGGCCACCGCCGGGGCTGCACGGGACACGATCATCACCGCCGACGAGTTAGAGATCGCCCGCCTGCGCGCAACACTGGCCGAGACGGCTCCGCTGGCCCGTGAACTTGAGTCCGACCTGTGGCCATTGCGCATGGCCGGGGCGGTAATTGGCTGGTATCCGGTGCTGGGAGACAATGTTGCGGCGGCGCCGAAGCTCGCGAGCAGGCTTGTCGACGACGTCGACGCTGCGCTTGCGTTCGTGGAGGCGAGTGAGCTACTCGTCCGCATGTACGACGCCATCCCACAGGAGGCGTCGGGCATCACGTCAACGCTGGACGCACTGCCGTCAATGGACGAGATCAACGCCGTCACGGTACTCATCTATAAAGCTGACGAAGCGTTGGCGAGGGCCGAGGAGACTTCAACCAGGGTCAACGACAGGAGACTCTGGGGGCGCATCGGCAGCGAGGCGAAGGAGCTGCGGAAACAGGAAGCTGAACTTCGCGAGCTTATCGACTGGAGCCTTCTGGCCACGGACGCTCTTCGCGCCCTCGCGCAACTATCGGACGCGACCGGGGGATTGGCCGCGGTAATCGATTCCGGAGATACATCCCAACTGGACGGCAGCGTCCTGCGGCGCATGCCCGCCCTGGAGATCGCTGCGAAGGGAGCCTTCGAAGCCGTTGCGGCCGCTGTCGGCAGCGCGCCCGGGGCGGTCCAGTCCTCTCCAATCGGCAGGAACCTGAGAGATCTCGAACCGGTCCTGGACGCATTGCACGCCACGGCGCGGGCAGGGTCCCTGGTATCAGCGGTCATCACGCCCGCATTCAAGCCGGTCGAGTCGTCCGGCGGCGGGCTGTTCGGTCCCGGCTCGGGGATACTGGATACGATCGCCCTGATCGGCGAACGCGCCGACCTCCTGCTGGAAGCAGATGAGCTTCTCGTTCAGTCCAGGATTCGGCTGTTACAGGCCCTCCCGCTGATCGAAACTCCATCCGCAGCGTCCGCCGCTGCCGGCCTTCTCGCGCTGTCCAGGGAACTCGAGCTTTCTGTCGGATTGCTCCGTGATCTGCCCGAACTCGGACCGCCCGCTCTCGGCATCGACGGTCCGCGCCGGTACCTCGTTCTGGCGGAGTCCGCAGACGAGATACGGCCATCAGGCGGCCTTGTGTCCGGGGCATGGGTGCTCACGTTTGATCGCGGTGAACTCGTAACATCGGTATACCACGACGTCGTAGAGATCGATGATCTGACGAGCCTGTCGAGCTATCCAGCGCCGCCGGAACTTTTGGCGAAACATATGGATGCGTCCGTGTGGCTCCTGCGGGACGTGGGCTGGGAACCGCACTTCCCTTCTGTCGCGCGCTCGGCCGCCCGGATTTTGGCGCTCGGCCAGGACGGCCTCCAGGTGGACGGCGTTATCGTCCTCACACAGTGGGCCATGCTCGGGATCACCGAGGCGATCGGGTCGATCGAGACAGACCGGGGACCGATTCCGGCCGACCGGTTCCTGAGCGCACTTGAAGCCGGGACCGACGAGGAGGGCCGCGCTTTCATGAACGCCGTGTTCCAGGGCCTGCTGGACCAGATCAGCGGCCCAACAATCAACGGCAAGCTGTTCAAGCTGGCGCGCGCTACATCACTGGCGTTAAACCAGAATCAGATACTCGTTCACATGTTCGACGACGATCTACAGGCCATCGTCTCGCGTGCGGGCTGGGACGGGGTGATACCTGACACAAACGCTGATCGGATCGCCCCGGTTGATTCAAACATCGGCTGGAGCAAGGTTGATCGCAACATAGAACGCTCCCTCGATTACGAAGTGACGCTCACCCGCTCCGGGCCGTCCACCGCAAAGGTGACGCTTGGGTACAAAAACGCAAGTGACGCGAACGCCTCGGGATGCGATGTACAACGCCTTGAACCGGGAAAGAGCTACACCGATCTCAAAAACGCCTGTTACTGGAACCTCCTGAGGGTCTATACAGCGGAAGGCGCCGTGCTCATTTCAGCCGATCCACTGCCCCTGCCGGCTAAAAGCGTCTACGCCCGCCTGGGTCTCGGGGGAGCCGGGGACGATACCGTGGTCCTCGGTTCAAGCCCCGCGGGTTCGTTCGTTGGAGGCCTCCTCGTTGTCCCACCCGGTGAGGAGCGACGAACATCGTTCACCCTCCAGCTCCCGGCGTCAGCGGTCACCTGGGACGGGGATCGAGCAACATATACCCTTGAACTTGCGGCTCAACCGGGCACGCGTGGACGGGCAACGAAGGTCTGGGTCGAAATGCCGAGCGGCTATGAATTTGTCAGCGGATCGGTGATACCGGCCAGCATCGTCGGACGGACGGTGCGTTTCGATTTTCCATTGACCGAGAACACGACGCTGTCACTCCAGATGCGGCGAACAACCCCGCCGAACGCAGCGTTGCTTGACGGTGAACCGGTCGTTCGAGCGCAATGACCGGGTTTACAGGTCTGTCGATCAGACGCCTGCTGGCGAAAGCTCCGCTTCTGGCCGTCCTGTCTTTGATGACGGTTGCCATCACCGCATGCGGCGGCGGCGATGATAATCCTGCCCCGACATCGACGGCCGGTGTTCAACCCGAGGCGTCCCCCACGCTGACACCGACCACAACACCGGTACTCGTTCCCGGACCGGGACCGCCCGCAGCTCGCGCTACGCCGCTACCGACCATGTCGCCTTCCGGGACCGGGCCAATCTCTTCGCCGGTTCCTGTAGCACCAACGCCTACCTCGACCCCGTCAACAACCAGCACGCCAACACCGACATCCATCCCGAGTCCCACAACAACACCGATCCCGTTTATCAGTCCGACGCCCGTGCCAACTCCGACACCTGTCCCGATTTCTGAAAGGTTCGGGGTCATTTCCTCCGGATCAGATGTTGGTTACCGGTTGGCGACGCTCGGAATCGACTGGTACATCCAGTTTGATCCCAATCCCGTTTCGGCATCCCCGGACACCGTCAAGGTCCCGTTCGTCTCAGTGAAACCGGGAAAGGCCAGACTGACGCCGGACGAGATCGTTGAATTCACGTCCGCAGCACCGGGCCGGACCTGGTACATCGGCGGTGAGCCCAACGTGGCGCAGCAGGATGGCATTTCACCCGAGGCGTACGTCGATGAGCTGGACTATTACGCAACCCGGATAAGGGCAGCGGACCCGTCTGCGAAGATCATGGGGCCCAGCATCCTGAACTGGGACTTCACCTGCACCGGCTGCGCAGGCTTCCAGTCAGGTGAAAGCTGGATGCGGCAATTCATAGACGCCTACGCCATCGCGCACGGCGGAGCGTCCCCGCCGGTTGATGTCTGGGCGATCGACACCTATCCGCTGACATGGAACGACCTGCCAATGACCAACTGGCAGATCGTTCGCGACCAGATAATCGGGTTCCGCCAGTTCCTGGCAAACGAGGTTCCCGGCCACGCAGCAACGCCAATCTGGGTCACGGAGATAGCGTCCCACTGGGCCTTCACCGCATGGGAGATCAAGGACGGTAGTTTCGCCATCCCGGAAGGGCTGGAATTCCAGTGGCAGGAGATGGTCACATACATGGACGGAATACTGGACTGGCTTGAGGACAACGCCATTTCCGAAAACATCGGCAGATGGTTCTTCTTCATAGACTGGATCGACATCGATAAATCTGCGGCGGACGGCTACGCCGGGATTCACTTCTTTGACTCCGGAGACGTAGGCGCTCCGCTGAATCAACTTGGCCAGGTCTACCGGGATCACGCGCTTGGGTTGCGGTAGTTTGCGCTTGATCCTGACGATTCCCAGGTCGTCGATGATCTGGCTGGCCGGGCTGGCAACACTGGCGACGATCTCCTGCTCAAGGTGACGCGGCGACACCAACAGCGCCGGTCGCGAGCGTGATTCCGGCGACAGCGATCACCCTGCCAGCGGATACCGTACAACCTCCCGCGCCGACAGCGATTCCGTCACCGGCCGGGTCCACACCGGCGCCACGCGCCGGGCAGACCGCAACCCCGGAGCCGGTTCCCACGCCAGCCGAGCCGATAGTAAATCTGGCGACCCTGACGGTCCCCGTCTGCCGGACTACGTCGTTCTCGCCAAACGGCGCCGGTTTCGGCACTGTTCCGCACGCGACGCCGACTCCGGTGCCGGATTCAGGCTCGTCCGGGCAGCCCTCTTCCGACGGATCAACGGCTTTCGTGGCGGGCATGCGACCGCTGTATGACACCCTCGGCTCGGCGATAAGCGCGGGCGACGGCTCATGGTCGGAAGCCGTATCGGCCCAGTCGCGGGCCGGCTCAATAGCGTTTGAAGGTCGCCGGCTTTCACACATCTGTTCAGCGCTCTCGATAATCCCGCGAACCACGGCCAGCGACCCTCTGTTCTCACAGCTCGCTTCTTCCCTGGAGGCCCGGCGCGACGCGCTTTTCGCCGCCGCCGAGTTGCTCCGGATATCCGGCGCTGACTTCAGTGACCATGAGGCTGAACGTCAACGTACGACCTCGGACATCCTCTCGTTTGGCTCCGTGTTGAATGTTTTTGCAGAATCATCCGGGGTCCCGGACTCCGCCGGGTTCCGGGGCTACTCGATCGTGAATCCGTTGCTTGAGCTACAGGTAGACGTTGCTCCAGGCTGGGTGACGGTCAGGAACGGAATTGACGTGTTCATCAACGCGCCGCCCGGGATGCAACGTTATTCAGTTTCCGGACTCGGGCCGGATGCGTGGAAGCTCGGGACGGCCTTGCGAATTCGGCGTTTTCGAAACGAATCCGGCCGCACGCTGGA
>JADFRU010000101.1:0-6100 GCA_022561115.1 Chloroflexota bacterium
CGGAGAGCGAGACGGCGGACCGAGCTCCGCGGAGCCCTGCGCGCCGGCCAGGCCGGGTGGACGCAGTCCCGTACCCACCGATACCCCGGCACGCTTCGGAGTGGTACCAGTTCGCCCGCCGCAGAAAACGGGCGGCGCGGACGGTTCATCCCCGGTCCGCAAACTTGCGCGTCCCGGGCGAGCCCATTTGACCGCCGCTTCGCTAGGATGGCGTCAATCCATGCCATCTGAGCAATCCACCCCGCAAACATCGCTGCTTCTGTCCGACCGCGCCCCGGAATACGACCGGTGGAAGCTGCGCGCCCTGTTCGTTTACATGGGGTTCTACCTGTTCGTCTACATGGGGCGATTCGCCCTGTGGCCGGCGGCGCCGATCATCCGGGAAGACCTGGGTTTCTCTCATATCGAGATCGGCGTGGTCAACGCCGTCCTGCTGTGGGGGTTCGGGATCGGCGACCTTGTACACGGACGTCTCGCTGAGGCCTACGGATTACGGCTGTGGGTGTTGCTCGGCGCGATTCTGACAACGGTGTTGAGCGTCGTAACGAGTTTCGCCACCTCCCTGTGGACGTTTGCAATCCCGTGGGGGCTCGCCGGGTTTGTGAATGCAGCGGTATGGGCGCCGGGAATCTCGCTCATCACGCAGTGGTGGCCGCGCAACCAGCGGGGACGGGCCATCGGGATGGTGGGCATGGCCGCTGGCGGGGCGATGCTGGTGATGTGGCTTGTCACCGGTTGGGTAGCGGCCGAGTGGGGCTGGCGCGCCGCTTTCCGGTATCCGCCGTTATTGATCGCAGCGGCGGGACTCGTGTATTTCCTGCTCGTTCGTGACCGCCCGGCAGACGTTGGACTGCCACCGTACGAAGAAGAACCGGACTCGTACACGGCCCGGGCGGAGGCGATCCCGGCCGACCAGCTCCGGGGATTCGGCCCGTACAAAACGCTGCTCACGAACTGGCGCTTCCTGGCCGCTTCCCACGTCAAGGGCCTTGAGAATGTCGTGCGCTACGGGCTGACGACCTGGGTGCCGATCTACTATTTCGAGGAGGGCGGACTTTCGATCGAATCCACCATCCTTGTCACCGTCGCCCTGCCCATCGGCTACCTGACTGCGCCGCCAGTCGCCGGGTACATATCTGACCGTTACATGGGCAGCCAGCGCCGCCCCATGATCATGGCGTCAGCGTTCATCAGCGCCGCCGTGCTCGTTGCGATCGCGTTCGCACCGGCGGACAACGAGTTCCTGGGCGCAGGGCTGCTCCTGCTGGGCGGGTTCGCCATGAGTCTCACCATGATCCAGGCGATGGCGGTGGACATCGGTGGGCGGCACATGGCGGGAACGGCGAGCGGGCTGCTGGACGCCCACGGTTATGCCTATGCCGGGGCGCAGGCGCTGATCTTCAGCGTAATCCTGGACGCCAGCGGAAGCCCGTGGGAGATCGTGTTCCTCGCGATGGCGGCAACGCGCCTGTTGTCAGCCGGGATCATCTGGCGGGTGCGGATCTAGATGGGTAGCTCCCACCGCACGATGAACGGCGGCGCAGTTCCACCCACCACAATCCCCGGAACGCTCGACGACATCTCGCCCGGTTGGCTGACCCACGCGCTGCGCGCCGGCGGACGCCGGCAGACGGCCGAAGTGGAGTCCGTGAGCGTCGAGGAAATCGGCCATGGTCGCGGGTTCGCCGGGTCCATCGGACGTCTCACCGTCGCCTACACGGCCGATTCAGCCGCGCCATCCACGCTCGTGGTCAAGCTATCGTCCGTTGACCCGCAGGTACGCAGGTACGCGATCGACGATGGCATGTACCGCCGGGAGACGATGTTCTACCGTGAGCTGGCCGCGGAATCCGGCGTCCCGGTTCCGCACTGTTATCTGGCTGAACTGGATCGCGATTCCGGAGATTTCGTCCTCCTGCTTGAGGATTTGACGGGGTTACGGGAGGGCGATGAGATCGCCGGCTGCTCCGTAGACGATGCGATGTTGACGATGCGCTATCTCGCACGGCTGCACGCCGCCTGGTGGAATAATCCACGGGCAGCGGGGCAGGAGTGGCTGCTCAAAGACGCCGATTCCTCGATCAGCCTCCAGAGGCGTTACCTCAGCGCGTGGAGCACGGCGGCCGATAGCCTCGCTTCGATATTCCCTGCGGACGTGTTCGTGATCGCAGAGCGGCTCGGTCCGCAACTCGCCGCGTTCCTGGAAGCGTCAAACGACGGCGATCGCACGCTGAACCACGGCGACTGCCACCTCGGCAACCTGTTTTTCCGGGACGATGGGATAGTGCTGATTGACTGGCAGAACGTGATGATTACCAGTCCTGCGCTCGACACCGCGTACTTCATACAGGGCAGCCTCCCGGTCGAAACGCGTCGCGCTGACGAGGCGCAACTGCTGGACGCGTACCGGGAGACGCTGCTGGATCAGGGTGTCGCGGAATACTCGAAAGACCGGCTGATACAGGATTACCGGCGCGGCCTGCTCAGGACATTGATCGTGTCGGTTCTTTCGGTCGCCAACCTGGGCATGGAAGGCCCGGAAACGCGCCAACTCGTGCAGACGATCGGCCGGCGAATGATCGGCATCGCAGACTGGGATTGCGGTAGCCTCATCCCGGGCTAGAGCGTTAAACCGCCCGCGCACAGTTCCGCCGGCACACCCCGCGGGTGCCGAAAGGTATCGAATGTCGATCCCGCAAACGGCTGAAGATATCACCCCGGAATGGCTCACCCTCGCCCTGAGGGACGGTGGTGTTCTTGGCGCAGGGATCGTGAAGTCCGTCTCGTTTGAGGAGATCGGCCAGGACCTCGGTTTCGCATCAACCATCTCCCGCGGAACCATCCAGTACGAAGGTGACTCCGCCGGAGCGCCGGCCACCCTGGTCGCCAAACTCCCGTCTGCGCACGAAAGCACCCGGGCGATCGTCAACCGGCTCGGCCTTTTCGAACGCGAAGCGCATGTCTATATGGAACTCGGCGGCGATCTCGGCGTGCCGGTTCCCGAGCTTTATTTTGGCTATACCGACCCGGCCTCAAACGAGCACATCCTGCTCCTGGAAGATCTATCCGGCGCACGCCTCGGCGATCAGGTAAACGGCTGCACCCTTGACGATGGCCGGGCCGTGGTCGAGAACCTGGCCCGGCTCCATGCCCGCTGGTGGGACAGCGCCCGGCTGCGGGACGCCCGCTGGCTGCCCGGCCCGGCGAACGCCGGTTGGCTCAGGGCAACGGGTCGAACATTCCGCGCCTCGTGGCGGCAGGTTTCCGATGATGTAGCGCAGCGTATGCCGGAAGGCGTGCGAGAGATCGCCGAACGATTTGGCCCTCACCTGGAAGAATCGGTGCGTCCCCTGGGCGAGGCGCCCGCCACCTTCAACCACGGCGATTGCAGGCTCGGCAACCTGTTCTTCCGGGACGATGGCGTCGTGTCCATCGACTTCCAGATCGCGGTGTTCGCACGTGGGGCGGCGGACCTCGCTTACTTCCTGCTGTGGAGCTTCCCCGTCGAGCAACGCCGTCTGTGCGAAGACGAGTTACTACACGTCTATCACAACGCCCTGCGGTGTGAAGGCGTCGATGGGTACTCGTTCGAGACACTCGTGGAAGACTACCGGCGGGGGATGTTCCGAAACCTGACCATCGCTGTCGTGACCGCCGCCAACCTTGACTTTGGAAGCGAAACTGGCCGGGCGACTGCCGACACGTTACTGGTTGGCCTCACCGCGCTCGTTGACTGGGACTGCGGCGCGCTGATTCTTGAATAGCGAGAGCGTGAAATCATGGAAATCCGGAGCGCTCGGGAACACCTTCAGCATCCGGTTTCCAGGACCCGTGGCCCCCAGACCTCCGCGGGTCTATGATTGCGGGCGCTGCAATCCACACCCGTATCCTGAAATCAGGAGCACATTGGCGACTTCGGAAGGTAATACCGCACCCGGCCTCAGCCTGTTAGAAGCGGCCCGCCGTTCCGGTCTTGAAATCGCCGAAGCTGCCGAACCGACCGATAAGACCGTCGAGATCAACGGCCTCAAGTTTCATTACCTGGACTGGGGCAACGAACACCTCCCTGACCTGCTCTTCCTGCACGGAACGGCACAGCAATCTCACTCCTGGGACTTCGCCTCACTGGCGCTGCGCACGCAGTTCCACTGCGTAGCCCTGGACCAGCGCGGACATGGCGACACAGAGTGGGACCCTGATGGCCGCTACGGCGCGCCGACCTACGTCCCGGACGTTGAGGCGTTCGTGGACACCGTGGGCCTCAGTGACTTTGTCCTGATTGGCCACTCCATGGGCGGAAGGAACGCGTACACCTACACGGCCGGCAACCCGGACAGGGTGCGCGCCCTCATAATCGTTGACGCCGGGCCTCGGATGGAGGAGCCGGGCGGCGCACGTGTGCGCAACTTCATGGCCGGACAGAGCGAGTTCGACACCTATGAAGACCTGGTCGAGCGCGTCCACTCTTACCTGCCTTCCCGGCCCATCGAGCAACTCCGAGGAAGCCTCACCCACACCACGCGCCAGTTCCCCAACGGAAAATGGTCGTGGAAGTATGATCCCAACATCCGTCGCCCGGTCAACGGTCCGAACGACTCCGAAGAGGCGCGCTGGGACACGCTCTCCCGCGTCAAGTGCCCGACGCTGTACGTGATCGGCGGCGATAGCGAGATGCTCACCGCGGCGAGTATCGAACGCATGTTGAAGGTCATTCCCGGCAGCAAGGCTGAAACCGTGCCGCGCGCGGGCCATCTTGTGGCCGGCGACAACCCGGCCGGATTTCACGCCGCCGTATCCCCATTCCTGAACGCCCTGTCCGGCGGTGACGCCGTCCGGCCGGCAGCGACGTAGGGACGGGCCGCCACGTCAATCGACTCCAGGTCACCCGCGGCGCGAAAAAACGCTACCGGAAACGTTACGGATAAAACCGCAGGCGACACGAAACCAGGTACCGGGCGCAAGCCCCGCTTCTTCTACGGCTGGTGGATCGTGGGGACCGGTGGGCTCGTACAGGGCTACTCGTCGGGCGTGTTCTGGCAGGGATTCGGCGCATTCTTCACGCCGATAGTCGACACCTTCGGCTGGAGCCGCGGAGCAACCGCGCTGGCCCTGTCGTTCAACCGCCTTGAGTCCGGCGGCATGTCGATCGCAGTCGGTTACCTGCTGGATAAGTACGGCCCGCGAAAGTTGATGGCTGTCGGGCTATTCGTCACCGGCCTCGGCTTCATCGGCATGAGCCAGATGCAATCGTTATGGCATTTCTACGTCGTCATGGCCGTACTCACGTTTGGCATGTCGTTCGGAACCTTCATACCTATCGTCGCCACGGTAGGAAACTGGTTCGTCAGAAAGCGTAGCCGGGCGCTCGGCCTTTTGATGTCAGCTTCCGCTATCGGCGGGATGGCGGTGCCGCTTCTCGTGTGGTACGTGGACTCGGTCGGCTGGCGCGACGCTCTTCTCGCGGTCGGGATTGGGTTCTGGGTAGTCGGCATCCCCGCGATATTCGTGATGACGAGGCAGCCAGAAGATAAAGGGCTGCTTCCGGACGGCGATCCGGTGTTTAGACGAAGAGACGGGAGCCTCCAGCGTCCGGTGCTTGAACGACGCGTGCCGGTAATGACGGCGCTGAAGACGCGGTTTTTCTGGCAACTCTCCATAGGCACCAGCCTCGGCCAGGTTGTGAGTTCCACCACGCTCCTGCATATCGACGCCATGCAGACATTCGACGCGACCAACAACAAAATCAAATGGACCCTACATGCGCGGAGCGCTATCGCGAATTGGCCGGACTACACGGTCGAGATACCCATCGCGGTCTGTCCCATCATCGCCCCGGGCGCCGCGGAAGGAACAGCGCCAGTGCCGGAGGAAGTCGAAGTGGGCCGCGATCAATCAGACGGTAACAAGGCGTGAACAAACCGAGCGTAGGCATCACGTTGGAAGACGGACCCTGGCCTGGAGCCGAGTATCGTTTCGCATGGCCGGTGGGCGGGACCGTGCGCGGCGAGACCCAGGTCGTCACGATCGACGAAATGAGCAAATGCGCCGTGCATGTGGAGTTGGCGTGGGAGACGGAGGGGCGAGGAAACAAGGACACCGA
>JADFRU010000102.1:0-6085 GCA_022561115.1 Chloroflexota bacterium
CCTCCAGCAGAACCCCGCAGGCACAGCGAGCTATCCGTACCAGCCGCTTTCGCATGAGCGCCGTCCCGCAGGCGGAGCAGGTGAATACGTAGCGCTGTCGAGACGACCACACCTGGACCGGCACATCAACGAACCGTCGAGGCTCGATCCCAAGCTCCCGGCACACCGACTTGAATAGCCGGCCGTGGGAACTCGCCTTCTTGTCCCGGTGGTGCGTTATGGCGTGCGCCGTTTCGTGAAGGAGCACAGTTGTCACATGCTCCTCTTCGCCAAACGCAAGGAGCCTTGAACTGAGTGCGATCTGGCGACGATCCGGCCGGTAACTGCCCAGCGTTCTCGTCATCCGCCGGGAAACGCGGATCGGCGACAGCGGCTCCATGCCCGGCTCGTGCCGGCTGACCGCGTCGTGGACAAGTCCGTTCAGCTCAACCATGCGCTCCGGTGCATCGACGGCGCGCGACAGGCTTGAGTCATCCGGGATACTGCCGTCTTCAGGAGCCAATTCTGTCACTACCGGAGAATCTGGTTCTACACCAGACTCCTCACCCTCACCCTCACCCTCTTCCGCCGGGAGAGGGGGCCATCGGCCCCATCCAGACTCAGTTCAAAAAACCCCTGTTCCGGCCGTCTGTCCGGCGCGCGCCGGAAACGTCGTAGCAAACGTCTCACCGGATGTTCGCAAACCGCCCGGGTGACAACCCGGACACATCCACGGACGGTTCCTTCCCCGCCACCATCTCGGCGATGGTGCGGCCCATCGCCGGTCCCAGGAATATGCCCTTTCGTCCGGAACCGGATGCGATGAACACGCCCGCGTTTCCGGGGGCCGGGCCGATCACCGGCAGCCCGTCCGGGGCGACCGGCCGCAGGCAGGCCGTCTGCTGCACCAGCTCGGCGTCCGCCATATAAGGCAGCACCTCCACGATCGACGCCATTATCGTGTCCCGTCCGTACGGCGTCGGCGTCTCATCGAACCCGACGTGCTCCTCGGTCGTTCCACACCACACCAGCCCGTCCGGCTTTGTCGTGGCGTAGTTGTGCGACCAGGAAAGCGACACCGCCAGCGGCTCGCCCGGCGCTCGCAGCCTGAGAATCTGGCCCTTGAGTGGGGAAATAGGGATGTCGATCCCAAGCCATTCAGTAGCCTTGCCCATCCACGGTCCGGCCGCCAGCACAAGGGCGCCGGTCATGATCTCCTCGCCGGACTCCAGTCGCACGCCGCAGACGTTGCCGCCCTTGCGGACCACACCCGTCATCGTCACGTTGCGCATCACCGCGCCCGAGCGTTCTGCGGCCTGCCAGAGCGCCAGCGTGAACCGGTACGGCTCAACCTCACTGGCGCGATCCGCAAATAGACCGGCGATCACGGACGGTCCGACGCGCGGCTCCACGGCCCTCACCGAACCCTCGTCGTGCCAGGCGACCTCGCCGTCGTAATGCTGTTTGAGCCAGTCGTACGCCCGCCGCAGCTCGTCCACCTCGATCCGGGAGCACGCGAGGGTGAGCGACGTCTTTCTGCGGTACTCGTACTCGACCCCGCTCTCGGCGGGCAATCGCTGCGCAAGCTCGGTGTGGATTGCATCTGCGGCTTCCGACAGCGACAGCACCGGGTCGTCCTCGATCAGGCCCATGATGGGCGACAACCCGCCGTAAGCAAACCCGGAGGCGTGACTCGCGATCGCATCCCGCTCGATCAACGTCACGGAGTAGCCGTCACGCGCCAGGAAGTACGCCGTGGCGCAACCGACGACACCGCCGCCGACTACCACCACATCCGGCGCGCCCGGCGATGAGCCGCGACCGCTCAAGATCGATTTCCTTTGAGCGCTATCGAGCGCCGTTTCCGGGAACGTTTTGAGAAACGCATTGGGGTCGCAGCAGATGCTTTAGGGCCGGGTAAGACCCAAAGCGTAGCCGAAACCTTACCGTTGGCGAAAACTGGCGTAACTCGCGCCGTCGTCTGATCGACTCGTGCGCCGGGCGACGCCGCTGTCGATAGCCGCCTGTGCTGTCGCCGCTGCCACGCGGGTGACCACGTTGGCGTCGAACACGCTTGGGATCACGAAGTCCGGCCCCAGGCTCTCTTCAGGGATGACGGAAGCCAGCGCGCGCGCCGCTGCAAGTTTCATCTGGTCATTGATCTCGGAGGCCCGTACATCAAATATCCCGCGGAACAACCCGGGGAAGCCGAGGGAGTTGTTGATCTGGTTCGGGTAATCGGAACGGCCGGTGGCCATCACCTTGACGTTGTCGGGCAACTCTTCCGGCGCTATCTCGGGTGTCGGGTTCGCCAGGGCGAAGACGATTGCATCGTCCGCCATGCCGGCGATGTCTTCCTTTGTCACGAGGCCCGGCCCGGACAATCCCAGGAACACGTCGGCGCCCTTGAGCACCTCCTGTAGTGAGCCACCCTCATTGTTCGGGTTGGTGTTATCGGCAAACCACTTCTTGAACCTGTTATCGGAATAGTCACGGTCATGCGTCAGAGCGCCCTGCCGGTCAAACCCGATGATGTTCTTCACGCCATGGATCATCATCATCTTTGCGCAGGCCGTGCCCGATGCGCCGACGCCCAGCAGCACCACCTTGATGTTCTCTGGCTGCCTGCCGGTTACGGCAAGTGCGTTGATCAACCCGGCCAGCATCACGACAGCGGTGCCGTGCTGATCGTCGTGAAACACCGGTATGTCGAGTTCCGCCTTCAGCCGCTCTTCGATCTCGAAACAGCGCGGCGCGGAGATGTCTTCAAGGTTGATGCCGCCGAATCCCGGTGCGATCGCCTTTACGATGGTCACGATCTCATCGACGTCCTGGGTGTCCAGGCAGATCGGCCAGGCGTCCACGCCTGACAACTCCTTGAAAAGCAGCGCCTTGCCTTCCATGACCGGCATGGCGGCCTTCGGGCCGATATCGCCCAGCCCGAGCACGGCGCTTCCGTCCGTCACCACTGCAACCGTGTTTGCCTTGCCGGTGAGCGCCCAGACCGCTTCCGGATCCTCGTAGATCGCCATGCAGACGCGTGCAACGCCCGGCGTGTACGCCTTTGACATGTCCTCACGCGTCTTCGCCGGGACCTTGGAGCGCATCTCGATCTTGCCGCCGAGATGGAAAAGGAACGTGGCGTCGGACACGCTGCGGATCACAACGCCTTCGATCTTGGCGACGGCTTCGATGATGTCCTGGCCGTGCTCAATGCCTGAGGCGTAGACGGTCAGGTCCCGGACCATCTTCTTGTCTGTGGCGGTGATCACGTCAATCCCCGCCATGTTTCCTCCACACTCACCAACGCAGGTCGTAATCTTGCCCAGCATGCCCGGCGAGTTGTCGTACTCGCATCGGATCGTCAGGCTATAGGCGGGGCCGGTACTGACCATCTGGATTTCCTCTGTCAAACTGCGCCCGGCATTGCGGGGGCGACGGACAACGGCCGTTGCCGGCCAGCGTGATTGCGGTGCTCGTAACGGGGTGGCCCGATATTACACTCGTACCGGACCACAAAGGCATGTTTTGCGGATACGGATTGCGCGCTGTTCAGCCACGGCCAATCCGGCAAGCGGTAGGATATGCATCCGCCAGACCGACCCCGGTACAGATCGGGTAACGGGCCATGGCCCAGCGGGAGCGGGAGCTGTTCCGGACCGAGTCCCCAAACAGCGCAATCACCCGTACGATCCCAGAAATCCCCAGAATCGCCCCAGAATCCTCAGGGAGTACCGATGACCCAGCCGGCCAAATCCCCCGCCACCCCTCGCGGTCGTTTCACCACAGCGGAGATCACCCGCCGAGATGACCTGACAGCGGATTTGTGGCGTATCTGGCTCAAACCCGAACAGAGCTTCCTGTTCAAACCCGGCCAGTACTGCACGATCGGCTACGAGGGGATCGAACGTGCTTACTCCATCGTCTCCTCCCCGCGCGAGGAGGAGATCGAGCTTTTCATCGAGCTTGTGCCGCCCCCGGAGGGCGCCCTCACCCCGCTCCTTCACAAGCTCCAGCCGGGGGACAGCGTGACGCTGCGGCCGCGCGCAAAAGGCGTTTTCGTCCTCAACCCGGCGGCCCGGAATCATCTTTTCATGGCCACCGTGACGGGGATCGTCCCGTACGTGAGCATCCTTCGATACCACCTGGAGACACTGGCCGGACTGGACGGCGCCCCGGGGTTGCAGGCATCCGGTGATTTCAACTTCTATGTGCTTGAAGGCGCCAGCTACGTTCACGAGTTTGGTTACGATGACGAGCTTGCACGACTGGCGCGTGAAAATGACAATATCCACTTCGTGCCGACCATAAGCAGGCCGGACGATGAGCAGAACTCTTCCTGGACCGGGCAGACGGGACGCGTCAACACGTTGACCGAGAAGTACCTGGACAAGTACGGCCTCACCCCGGACGACACAATCGTCTACGCCTGTGGCCACCCGCAGATGATCGAGGACGTGAAACACAGGCTGGAAGGCACCGGTTTCCGCGTGGAAGAGGAGCGTTTCTGGAAGGAAGACTGACCGTGTAGCAGCGCCCGGTTCAGAACCTTGCAGGCAGCCCCGGCCCCGGGTGAGACCGCCCCCGACCCCTCACCCGAATCAAATCAAACGAGTACATACACCTTCTGGAGAGAGCAATGGCAGACAAAGAACGAATCGGCGTCATCGGGCTCGGCATTATGGGCAAGCCAATGGCCCGGAACCTTATGGCCGCGGGGCATGAAGTTGTTGTCTACGACCTGTTCCCGGAGCCGGTGGAAGAACTTGTCACGGACGGAGCGATCCTCGCCACATCAGCCGCCGATGTCGCATCCAGGTCAGACGTCACCGTGGTCATGGTCCAGAACTCACCACAGTCGATGATCGCTATCCTCGGCGATGACGGCGTCGTGGTGGGCGCTGACAAGGGCCAGCTCGTCGTGGACATGAGCTCCATAGCGCCGCTCATTTCACAGGAGATCGGCGGAAAACTGGAAGCGGCGGGCGTCGATTTCCTGGACGCCCCGGTATCCGGCGGCGAGCCGGGCGCGGTTGCCGGCACGCTGGCGATCATGGTCGGCGGGTCACAGGCGGCGTTTGATCGCGCCGCTCCGGTTTTCGACGCCACGGGCGCGTCGGCCGTGTTGTGCGGCCCGGTAGGCGCAGGCGGATTCACCAAGCTCGCCAACCAGATCTGTGTCGCCGCCAACATCAACGGGCTGGCGGAGGCGCTTGTCCTCACGAGCAAGGCCGGGCTTGACCCGGAGACCGTGTTCAACGCCATCAAGGGCGGACTGGCTGGCTCGAACGTCATGAACGCCAAGGCCCCGATGATGTTCAGCCGCAATTTCCAGGCCGGGTTTCGTATCGAGCTGCACCTGAAGGACCTGAACAACGTGATGGACACGGCGCAGCAGTTGGGCGTGCCGCTCCAGATGAGCGCCCAGCTCCAACAGGTGCTCCAGGCGCTGTACAACGAGGGCAACGGCGCCGACGACCACGCCGGCATCCTCAAGTACGTCGAGGCGCTGGCAAAGGTTGAAGTCAAGAAATAAGGGCGCGAACCCTCTCCCAGCGCAGGGCCGTTCATAATTGACAGATGTCGAGCCAACCCACCTACGTTGGCACCCTTTCCAATTCTTGTTCGGTGAAGGCGCCTCTGGTGTCCCCGTGTTCGGGACAAGCAGTGCCGAACACGACCCATCGTTCGCTACCAAATATGTCACCAGCCATACCAGTCAAGCCCAAGAAACACTGCCTACTGTCGGTTCACGCCATGCGAGTGGGTGTGAATTGGCCGGCTGATACGCCCGACTCACTCAACCCGCGACGATAGTTGAACGAGTAGCTCAACGTCGGTATCGGAACCTATATCTCGGAGCAACTGAAATGTGTACACGCCTGGAGTCGAAACGAGGCCGCCAACGTCGGCGACAATTTTGATATCGGTTCCGGTTACGCTCCATTCGTCGGCCACCACGATGCCCTCGGTGACGTTCAGGTAGTCCAACCCGGGCGGTGGAGGCGGCCAAATCCAACCAACGGGCTGTCCGCATTCTTCCGAGAAATCGCCACCGATGCAGTAGCTATGAAGTTTGCCGATCTGTTCGGGTGATCGTCCGGTG